>NHHC02000049.1 GCA_002169935.2 Candidatus Pelagibacter sp. TMED153
CTGCCATTATTAACAACCTTATAGTTGTTTGCTTCGATCGCTCCAGTTTTTAAGTCTGGTAGCATCAATGAAAATTCTTGCAGACCAGCAATAACATTTTTTCTGATTTGTATTTGAACATTTAACGGATCAAATACATTTTCATTTTCTAATAATGCTTGGCTCCATTTGAACTTTCCTTTTGAAGATAAAGTACCTGCATTCTGATCAAAATTTAAAGTTCTCTTATCTGAAATTAGCGTCCACTTAACATCCACATAATATTTCGTAGAGGTCATCAAGTTATTATTTTCTGAAAAATCTGAAATAATTTTAATTCTTCCAAGTGGAAACTTTGCATTAAATTGAATAGTTCTTTTACCTTCCTCTTCATGAGTAATTAGCTCTCTTATTCCTTCCATGGAAACTCTAGAATTCGTGAAAACATAATCCCCCTTGTAGTCAGGAATTTCTTGCGCTGCCAGGCTAAATGAAATTAAAACAAATAATATTGCAAGAAATTTATACATTAAAGAACTCCATATGATTTGGTCCAAAATTGCTTTCATCTTCAAACTTGACTTGATCATCTTGAAGAGAGATATATCCTTTAGCTATGTCTGCTATGACTTTTGGATAGATAGCATGCTCAATTTTATGAATTCGATTAATTAGCTTAGCTTCAGATTGAGTAGGATCTATCTTTAATGCACCTTGAGTAATAATAGGCCCTCCATCAAGCGCATTGTTGACATAATGTACTGATATGCCATGCATTAAATCTCCGTTTTCAATTGCTTGTTTATGAGTATCAAGTCCTGGATACTCTGGTAATAAGGATGGATGAATATTGATCAATTTTCCATTCAAAGCTTCGGTAAAATCATTTGTTAGAATTCTCATGAACCCAGCCAATACGACTAAATCAGGTTCTATTGGAAGAATTTGCTCTAATAATGCTCGATCAAATTCTTCTCTTGAGTTGAAATCTTGATGTTCAATCACTTTACTCATCAAATGAAATTTTTGAGCTCGCTCTAATCCTTTAACGTTAGACTGATTTGAAATAACTAATTCTATTGAAGCAGGTATATTTCCTGTTTGACAGGCTTTGGCGATGGCTTCTAAATTAGAGCCGCCACCTGAAATAAGAACAACTATTTTTTTCATGATTAATTGTATTGAATTTGCTCTTTAAGATTCCCTTTGATTACTGAGCCAATTTCAAAGGTGCGTAGTTTATGGGTCGACAAGATCTTTTTTGCTTTAGGTATTTCCGCTTTGTCTAAAATACAAACCATCCCAATCCCGCAATTAAATATTCTGAGCATATCCGACTCAGATATTTTTCCTTTTTCCTGGAGCCACTGAAAAGCTTTAGGAAATTTCCACGAAGATAAACTTACATTTGCAATTAATCCGCTTTTGAGAATTCGAGGAATATTTTCAGTCAAACCGCCTCCAGTTATATGTGCCATACCTTTGACATGAGTTTTTTTAATTAGTTCTAAAACTGGGGCAGGGTACAAATGTGTTGGTTTGAGCAAGGTCTGCATTATCGCACTTGGTGCTTTATGTTTTTTTAGAATAGAACGTATTAAAGAATAACCATTGGAATGCGGCCCGCTTGATTCCACGCCTAGCAAAATGTGACCAGGTTTTATTCCTTTGCCATCAATCAGATCAGCTTTTTCCACNANGCCAACAGAAAATCCAGCNAAATCAAAATTATTTTTTGCATAATGGCCAGGCATTTCAGCTGTCTCACCGCCAAGAAGAGCGCAGTTACTTTTTTTACATGCAGTTGCGATGCCTTTAACAATTTTTGCAGTAGATTTAGGTTCAAGTTTTGAGGCNGCAAAGTAATCTAGAAAAAACAATGGCTCAGCACCGCAAGTAACCATATCATTAACACACATAGCAACTAAGTCTTGTCCAGTTAGGTGCATTTTGTTATAAGCTTGGCTCAGCGCTACCTTGGTTCCAACTCCATCAGTACAACNGACCAAAANAGGATTTTTGTACTTAGACCCAAGTTGAAAAAGACCAGCAAAACCTCCAATTCCACCTAAAACTCTTCGATCATGAGTTGCATTGACACTTGCTTTAATTNAATCAACCAGCTCATTGCCTTTTTCAATATTTACACCCGCCTTGGCATAAGGATCTGTAGGTTTTGTTTTACTAGTCATTTACAATAAAAAATATGATTCAAAAAATTCAAATCTTAATTCTGCTGAATTTCCTTTTAGCTAACACTGCTTTTTGCAAGGAATTACCAGCATTGTTTGAAGTTAAGATTCCCGATGATCAGTATACCAATACTAACGATGGATTAAATAAAGCATTTAATCGATTAATACAAAAACTTTCAGGCTCTAGAAGTAAAAAACTTCTTTGGAAAATTGGCGATGCTCAACTTAATAAAATTGAATTTGTTTCCTCCTACTCAACTGAGCTCATTGGAGATCAGGAATTTTTATCAGTTAAATTTAATGGCGAAGCACTAATCCCTAAACTGCGAAAAATTGGCACACCTTTAATAGGCTTCAATCGTCCTGTAATCATGATCTTGTTTCAAATCGATACTGGTGAGTCAGCGCCTATTTATCTTAGTAGCAGTAAATTGAGTAATAGCCTAGCATCAGAAATAAAGCAAACATTTAAAAACATTGCCATTGAGAGAGGGGTCTACCTAGAGTTGCCTGAATTTGATTTAGAAGATCAAAATTTACTTAATCAAGCTAATATACTTTTTTCGCCGGCAAACTATATTCAGGAGAAATTTTATAATGATGCTTTTTTGAATATTGAGCTTGTAAGAATTGGTATCAATCAATGGTCTGTTAATGGAGACTTTATGTCAATCTCTCCATTGCAAGAGAAGCAAGTAATAGAATTTTTTCGAAATGCTGTTCATGAGTTCTTGGATGATTTACTTGAGGTTAAACCGCTTGAACCTGGTGTATCAGGAGAAAGAGTGATGCTTTCAATTCAGGGCTTAAAAAATTTTCAAGATTTTCAATCGGTTGAATCTGAGTTGGATAAAATTTTTGCGATAAAATCTAGATCTTTTCATGCATTTGAAAGAACAAAAATTGACTATATAGCTCAATTATTTCAAACAAAAGATTCGTTGATGAAAGAACTCAAAGGCAGCACTAAATTTTTGATTAAAGAATATAATGCAGATTCTAATCAATTAAAACTAGAGTATTTGAATAAACAATGAGTAAATATTTTATTTTTATACCAAATTTACTTTCGATAATCAGAATTTATCTGATGTACCCCTTACTTACATTTATTGCTGAAGAAAATTATCTTTTTGCTCTATATGTATTTACTATTGCTGCAGCAACAGATGGCCTTGATGGGTATTTAGCCAGAGTCATGAACTGGCAAACAGATTTGGGTAAGATCCTTGATCCCATAGCTGATAAAGTATTGCTAATTGGAACTATCTTAATTTTATGGATGAATTCATATATTCCTATTTTTGTACTTATAGTCTTTGTGCTGAGAGATTTTATTATTATTATGGGAGCAGCATTCCACATGACGGTCTATGAAACCGCTGCACCAAATCCAAATATATTTGGAAAAATTACAACCTTTGTACATATTGGTTATCTGGCTGGTGTTTTTATTGATATTATCTTTGATCTTAATTTAATTAACTTTGTGATTGATTTTTTAGTTGCCCTGATAACTTTAATAAGTTTGTTTCTATATGGTTTGAATTGGTTTAAATTAACGGCTAAGTTACATCGTGAATAAACCAACTCAGCTTATTTTCCCATTTCAAATTAATCACAAAGCATCTTTTGAAAGTTTTTTTTGCTCGACAGATAATCTGAATCTCTTAACAAGGCTTGCTGATATAGTGATCAGCAAGAATGCTCATGAATTAATTATTCATGGTGAGCAGGGATCTGGAAAATCATTTTTAATGCAAGCTATTTGCAATGAGCTAAACTCTTCAGGAAAGCAGTTTGCCTTTATGCCGATGAATAAAGCTCTCAATATGGGAGTGGAAATATTTCAAAATTTAGCTTCTTTAGATGCAGTGTGTATCGATGACTTACAACTGATTCTTGCAAATAAGAATTGGGAAATGGCTCTTTTTAATCTTATTAATGAATGTCAACAATCTAACTGCAGTCTCATACTTTCTTTTGGTGGTACTCAGCCTTTAGAAGTACAATCTGAACTTCCTGACCTACTATCAAGAATTAAGCGTATGGAGTTTATAGCCCTGCATGCTGTCAAAGATAAGTCTTTTAATCAAGCAATTGATTTTGTAGCTCAACAATTAGACATCAGTATTGAGAAGGCAGAGTTAGACTTTCTTTTGAAACATCAGACAAGGAAATTTTCATTGCTTGTTGAAAATATAATTGATCTTGACAAACAAGCAGCTTCTTTAAAAAGAAAAATTACTATCCCTTTAATTAAAGAAACGCTTAATATTTAATTAATTAGTCAAGAGCCACTAAACAATCCTTGCAAGTTAATAATGCTTTTGGTTCTTGAATGTCTGTCAGTGTTTCATAAAGATCCGCCAGACCATTCAGAGCTGATAAAACTTTAGGCTCTCCGAGAGACACACCAAAATTTTCAAGTAATTCTCTAAGAATCAGTTCTTCAGGAGAAAGCTCTTGCCCATAATACTCAACTTTATAATCTTCTAATTCTGCCATGTTGGCAGCGTATGAAATTGCCTCATTAATACCGCCAATCTCATCTACCAAGCCTATCTCTTTAGCACTTGTTGCAATCCAAACTCTGCCGCCTGCAATAGCTTTAATATCCTCGTAAGATTGAGACCTTGATTCTGCAACAAAGCTAACAAATCGATCGTATGCATCGGCACCCCAGCTTTCAAATATTTTATCTAGGTCTTCATCAATTGCTTGTGTTGGGTCCCAGCCACCATGCTTAGAGGTAACCACNCCATCAAAATTGACTCCAATATAATCCATGGCATTTTCTAATGTCGGTAGGGCAATTGCCACACCTATAGAACCTGTAATCGTTGTCGGTTCAGCAAAAATATAATCAGCTGGAGTAGAAATATATACTCCTCCAGATGTAGCGTAGTCTCCCATAGATACAACAACATCGATGCCTTTTTCTTTGGCAGCAAATAGCTCATCTCGCATCATTTCACTAGCAATAATAGATCCACCAGGGCTATTAACCCTGAAGACAATGGCTTTCGTATTCTCATCTTCATGCGCAGATCTAATTTGTTTAACAACTCCATTGGCACCTGCCACACCCTGAGTGATTTCTCCCTCCATGATTACACCTTCTGCAGTAATAACTGCAATATGATTGTCGCTTTCTGAGAAGTCATCATCTATTTGTTTTGCATACTCTTTATAAGAAATAGTTTTATAGGTTTCGGTTTCTGCTTCCTCATCTAGACCAAATTCCTCAATCATGTATTGACGAAATTCTGGGAATGATTTAGTTCCATCGATAATATTCTTTGACTCTGCATAAGCTATATTGCCAATGGCAGCTTCACCAAAAAATCCAACGTAGCCATCTGCAAAAGATTGGATATCAGCTGATTCAATCTCACGACCTTCTGCCATGAGAGATTTCATTTCACCCCAAATAGGATTAAGCAAAGCTTCTCTTTGCATTCTATCATTCTCTGACATATCTGTTCTTGTATTGCCTTCAACTGCAGATTTAAAATCACCTTGTGAATAATTATGAAAATTAATTTTTAGATTTTCATAAAGCTCTTTTTGATAAGCACGCATTCCACCAAGACCTCTGACGCTGATGCTTCCAACTGGATGCACCCATATTTCAGAAGCCTGAGAAGCCATGAGATAAGAGGTTGTAGAAAGACGATCATTCATGGCAATCACTCTTTTGCCAGATTCACGAAGAGCTTTAAGTTCTTTTGCAATATTAATTGCAGTAGTAGGGCCTGCAAAGCCTGTTGCAGAGAAATCAATAAACACAGCAGGAATATCTTCATCTTCAGCTGCAGCTCTTATTAATTGAATAAGATCTCTTGTTTGAATTTGATCCATTGATGAGTCAGCGCCAAGTTGAGACAGAAAATCTGAGTTAAATACCTCTTGATCAACCACAGTTCCAACAGGATCAATAAAGAGCACTCTGCCGCTTGGATCTTTTACTTCAGGTCCAGAAGAGGTTAGCGCTCCAATAATGACGATTGTAAAAAAAATCAAAACGAAGGCTGTACCAAGGTTCAGCATGACCGTTCTTGCTTTTTCTAAAAATCGACCAAGCCAAGAAAAAATAGATTTAAGTGCATTCATAGGAACTCTCCAGAGTGATTAAAAAATTAAAAGATTAAAAAACTAAAAAGGGTTGAAACAATAGCTCCAATCAATGCAGTCAAAAGCATGATTAAAACAAAAGCAAAAGTTAATAACACTACAGCCATTGAAAAAATAAAAGCCATGAGGGTAAAAAACAATGCAAAAATTTTAGCAATGATTGCGGTTCCGCAAATTGCTATGGTTACACCAGCAATAATTAATAAGACTAGGGTGATCATTTCTCTTCCTCGTAAATAAATATTTGTTCCAATGGAACGTTAAAGTGCTTGGTCATTTTCATCACTAATTTTAATGATGGATCAAATTTTCCTGTTTCAATCGAGTTAATTGTTTGTCTGCTAACTTTAAGAATTGAAGCCAGATCATCTTGACTGATGTTCTCTTTTTGGCGTAATTCTTTCAGGTTATTTTTCATTCAATTATTCAGCAATATATTTTTTATAAAAGTAATAACCACCAAAACCTGTTCCAGCTGCAAAGGCAAGAAAGAATTCGTAAAAAGTTGGATGATAATTAAAATAGGGCGCCATTACGGTCATTATTGAACCAAACACCAAAAAACCATAGGCCCCACCAGCAAAGGTGAAGTTGTGATAACTTTTGTAAAAATCATCTTGAGCGCTATAGAATTTTTTATAAAAGAAAGCACCTATCAAAAAAAACACAATCATTAAAATTCTAATAACAAGAAGTCCAGTCTCTGAGATCCATGTGTCAGTGGTTGGCTCATTTCCTAGAAAACCAATATGTGATAAATGCATTCCCCACAAAATAGAGGCGATGAAACCAAATGCCAAGGAAGTTAAAAAGTTTTTCTTGTCTTCAGCATTTAAGGATTTGATATCAATCCACATGCCTTTGTGTATGATTTTTGCCATGTTTGCTTCTCTGTAATATTTCTAAATAAATATAACGCTTGCATTTTAACCATGGAGGAGTTGATCTAATAACTTCTAGGGAGTTTTTGATCGCAGATGCAAACGTTATAGGTTAATAATATGTAAAGTTTATTTGACTGTCAAGTTTACTTTACATTCAATTGTTCGCGTGCCGCATAGACTGCCACCAAGAAAAGGGCAACTATTTCAATCAACTCTAACCAACTTAGCAAGCTGGCATCTGGCAGCCCAAAAACAATCAGGCATGTACTCATAAAGTAGATCAAAATAATAAATCCAAAGATTTGATAGAGCTTTGCTGAGGGGCTTTTATAAGCTTTATATCCAAAGATTATTAGAGGTAGCGACCAAATAAATATACCTATCAAAGGAGTCCCCACTAATAGTCCTTGTGATAAATGCGTTATTAGCAATGCACACATCAATAGTATGAAACTTTTTCTAAGATTCATTGTAATTTTAGTATTAGTTCAGCCATCCTAGCTCCTGTTGCAACAGCTATCTCCTTNTCATCTGAAGTTAAGTCTCCCTGTTTGGTATTGGCCACATGGGATGGCCCATAAGGAGTTCCCCCACTTTTAGTTTTATTTAGCCCAGGGATGGAGTAGGGCGAGCCAACAAACACCATGCCTTGATGGAGCATGTAAGTCATAAGATTAAATAATGTAATCTCTTGACCGCCATGTTGAGATCCTGTCGAGGTAAATACACAGCCCGGTTTATTTTCTAATTCATGATTTGACCAAATATCTCCAGTTGAATCTAAAAAATATTTCAGCGGTGCTGCCATGGAGCCAAATCTAGTTGGTGAGCCAAGCGCCAAGCCAGAGCAATGAATAAGATCCTCTTTGGTGCAATAAATCTCACCTTCACTGGGCATGCTCGGCTCAACAGTTTCAGAGACAGTAGAAACTTTTGGCACAGTTCTAATTTTNACTTCAAGACCCTTTTTCTCTGCGCCATCGGCCAGAGCATGAGCCAGATTCCTTACAGCTCCTGTCGCTGAATAAAATAAGATTAGAAGGTATTTTTGATGCATAATAGTTTCCTTTTGCAATACTATAAAACATGAAATTTAAATTACCATTAACTTTGTTTTGTCTTTTTCTAGTTTCTTGTGAAAA
>NHHC02000001.1 GCA_002169935.2 Candidatus Pelagibacter sp. TMED153
CTAAAAAGGGGTTAGCCCAGTTTAGCTGGGCTTTTTTTTTGGATGAACTATAAAACTGAAAATATTAAGACAATTAATGTCTCTAAACCGCTTAAATTAGATTGTGGACAAACTATAAAAGATTTTCCCTTAGCGTACGAAACTTATGGAAAGTTAAATCAGTCAAAGGATAATGCTATATTAGTCTTTCACGCTCTTACAGGCGATCAATTTGTTAGTGGGATAAATCCAGTAACAAAAAAAGAAGGATGGTGGGTAACAGCTGTAGGACCAGGTAAGGCAATTGATACTAATAAGTATTTTGTTATTTGTGCAAATGTGATTGGAGGATGCATGGGGTCATGGGGTCCTAAGGAAATAAATAAAAAAACAAATGAACCATATGGATTAACTTTTCCAGTAATAACAATAAGGGATATGGTTAAAGCGCAAGAAATGCTTTTAGAGCATCTAGGAATAGAAAAACTACTTTGTGCTACAGGAGGATCTATGGGAGGTATGCAACTTCTTGAATTTTGCACAATATTTCCGAATAAAACATTCTCTGCTATTCCTATTGCTTGTAGTACAAGTCATAGTACTCGGAATATTGCACTTAATGAATTAGCCCGACAGGCCATCATGGCAGATACGGCGTGGGAAAAAGGGAAATATTTAACAAAAAGTGTTCAACCTAAAAATGGATTGGCCGTAGCAAGAATGGTTGGTCATATTAGTTACTTATCTGAAAAAGGGATGCAGGAGAAATTTGGAAGAAAGCTTCAAAAAAAAGCTGATTATGAATTTAGTTTTGATGCTGACTTTCAAATTGAAAGTTATTTAAGACATCAGGGTAGTTCTTTTGTAGAAAGATTTGATGCAAACTCTATTTTATACATCACTAGAGCAATGGATTATTTTGATCTATCAAAACATTTTGAAGGCGGGCTTAAGGAAGCTTTCAGAAATCAAAAAATAAAATTTTTAGTTATTTCCTTTTCTTCTGACTGGCTTTATACGACAAAAGAAAATAAAGATATAGTTATTGCTCTCAATGCGTCTGGAGCAGATGTTTCTTTTTCTGAAATTAAAACTGATAAAGGTCATGACTCTTTTTTAGTCGAAGAACCAGAATTTCTTGAAACTTTAAAAGGATTTATAGACTCGATGCACATAAAATTTAAAAATGAAAAAAGAATTTAAAGTAATTGCAGATTTATTGCCTAAGAATGTTAAAGTTCTAGATGTGGGCTGCGGGGATGGTTCTTTAATGAGCCATTTAATTAAAGAAAAAAATATAGAATCGCGAGGTTTAGAGCTCAAAAAAGATAATGTTAAAAAATGTATTTATAAAGGCTTAACAGTTATAGAGGGTGATGCTGAAACTGAACTTCACCAATTCCCAAATCAATCTTTTGATTTTGTTATATTAAGTCAAACACTGCAAGCTTTTTATAATCCAGAAAAAGTTTTAAAAAATTTATTGAGAATTGGAAAATCAGTCATTATTTCAATACCTAACTTTGGATATTGGAAGGTCAGAACTAGTTTGCTGTTCTTTGGAAAAATGCCTATTACAAAAACTTTACCAAATTTTTGGTACAATACTCCTAATCTTCATATGTGCTCCATAAAGGATTTATTTGATTTTTGTGAAAAAAAAGATATTAAAATCACTAAAGCAATTGGAATCAACGAAGACAAGACTTCAGAAATTAAAAAAAGCAATCTTGAAATTAAAAACTTTTTTTCGAAGCTTGGAATATTTTTAATAGAATAATGTTAGATATAGAAATTATTTCATGTTTGGATGATAATTATAGTTATCTTCTTCATGATAAGAGTACAAATCAAGTTGCAATTGTTGATCCTTCAGACTTCGACTCTTGTGATGAAGTGATCGTAAAAAAATACAATAAACTAGATTATATTTTAAATACACACCACCATTTCGATCATGTTGGTGGTAACCAAAAACTTAAGGAAAAATATAAATCTAAAGTTTTAGGATTTGAGTTAGATAAAGACCGTATACCTGGCATTGACATTACTCTACAAGAAAAACAAAATTTTAAAATTGGAACAACTTCTTTCGAGGTCATTTTTACGCCTGGTCACACAAAAGGACATGTAGCTTTCTATTTTAAAAGTGACAAAATAATTTTTACCGGTGATACACTTTTTTCTTTGGGTTGTGGTAGAGTTTTTGAAGGCACTTATGCTCAAATGTTTAGCTCCTTAAATAAATTAAAAAATTTACCTATAGAAACAAAAATATATTGTGGGCATGAATATACCAAAAAAAATTTAGAATTTTGTTTAGAATATGATTCTAGTAATAAATTCTTAAAAAAAAAAAGTAATTGGATTAATTCAAGAATAAAATCTAAATCTCCTACTATTCCAATTTCTATTGAAGAAGAAAAAAAAACTAATATATTTTTAAGATGCAACGAACCATCAATTAAAAATGGTTTAAATTTAGATAATGCATCTGATCAAGAAATTTTCTTTAAATTACGTCATTTAAAAGATAGTTTTTAATCTCATTGATCTTGACTTGACGGTTCTGAAGGCTATATTGCCCTAAATTTAAAGAAAGATAATTTATGTCATTTGCAATAATAGAAACTGGTGGAAAACAATATAAAGTTTCAGCAAGTAAAATTTTAGAAATTGAAAAGGTAGATGCCGAAGTTGGTAAAACTTTAAAATTTAAAAATGTTCTACTTCTAAACGATGATAAAAATACAGAAGTAGGTAGTCCTAACATAGAGGGGGCTTCGGTAGAAGCTAAGCTTTTAGAAAATGTTAAAGACAGAACAATTTTAATTTTTCATAAAAGAAGAAGAAAACATTCAAGAAAAAAAAATGGGCATAGACAAAGACATTCTAAAATACAAATAACAAAAATTTTATCTAAAGATGGAAAACTTATAGCAAGCGCAGAAACTACGATAACTAAAAATACGGTCAAAACTAAAAAAGCTCAAGTTAAAACGGAAGATAACAAAAAAACTTTAACTAAGAAAAATTTAAAAAAATAGAGATTATTTATGGCAACAAAAAAAGCTGGTGGATCATCGAAAAACGGACGAGACAGTAAAGGAAGACGTCTGGGAGTTAAAAGATATGGAGATCAATTAGTAATACCAGGAAATATAATTGTTAGACAAAGAGGAACTAAAATTCATCCTGGCAATAATGTAGGTATGGGTAAAGATCACTCTATTTTTTCCCTTGTTAAAGGAAAAGTAAAATTTAAAAAATCTAAATTAAACAGGACTTTTGTTTCTGTTATCCCCAATTAAATCTATAAATAACTTTAGTTATTTATAATGTGCTCATAATGAAATTTTTAGACCAAGCAAAAATATATGTAAAGGCAGGCAATGGCGGATCTGGCTCAGCTAGCTTCCGAAGAGAAAAATTTATTGAATATGGAGGTCCTGATGGTGGAGATGGTGGAGATGGTGGCTCAATTATTATTGAGTCAGATCGTAATTTAAACACTTTAATTGACTTTAGGTACGCTCAACATTTTAAAGCACAACATGGAAAACCCGGAAGTAAAAGAAATAAAACAGGAGCCAATGGTAAAAATTTAATTTTAAAAGTCCCAATTGGAACTCAAATCTACGAAGAAGATAATAATACCTTAATTTATGATTTCGTAAAAAACAAAGAAAAGTATTTAGTAGCGTCTGGTGGAAAGCGTGGATTAGGAAATGTAAGATTTAAAAGTTCAACAAATAGAGCACCAAAAAAAAAGACAAGTGGCAAAATTGGTGAGGAATTTTGGATTTGGTTACAATTAAAAGTAATTGCTGACATAGGAATAATTGGACAACCTAATGCCGGAAAATCAAGTTTGTTATCAGCTCTAACTAGAGCAAAACCAAAAATTGCAAATTATCCGTTTACTACTATTAACCCTAATTTAGGAGTTACATATTATGATGGAAAAGAAATCACTTTAGCAGATATACCTGGATTAGTTGAAGGTGCGCATAAAGGCGTAGGATTAGGTGATAAATTTTTACGACATATAGAAAGATGTAAAATCTTATTGCATTTAATTGACATGTCAGAGGAAGACTTAATTAATAGTTATAAGAAAGTTAAACTCGAACTATCAGCATATGATAAAAATTTAATCAAAAAAAAAGAAATAATATTTTTTAATAAATCTGATTTGTTAGAAAAAGATGATATTAATAAAAAACTAAAAGAGTTTAAAAATAAAATTAAAACAAATTATGAGGTGATTTCTGTATTTTCTAATAAAGATATTCAAAAAGTAAAAAAGATATTGATAAAAAATGTTAATAAATAATTCAAAAAAAATAGTGATAAAACTTGGTTCATCTACTGTAGTCGATGGCAAAGGTAAATTCAAAAAAGAATGGGTAACAAGTTTAGTCAAAGATATAAAAAAATTCAGAGGCAAAAATGATCTGGTGATTGTATCCTCTGGAGCAATAGCACTAGGTCAAAGTCATTTGGGAATTAAAAAGAAAAAAATTAAGTTAGAAATGAGTCAAGCTATAGCAGCAGTTGGTCAAATTCATTTGGCTGGAGAATTTCAAAAATTATTTGATAAATTTAAAATTAAAACTGGTCAAATATTAATAAGTCCAGATGATACAGAACAGCGAAGGAGAGCGTTAAATGTTAGAAGAACTTTTGATAATTTATTTAAATTGAAAGCTGTGCCGATTGTTAATGAAAATGACACTACAGCAACTGCAGAAATTAAATATGGAGATAATGATAGATTGGCTGCAAGAGTCGCTCAAATAATTGGGGCAGATACTTTGATTATTCTTTCAGATGTTGATGGGCTTTATGACAAATCAAAAAGCAAAAAAATTATCAAGACTGTATCTAAGATTGACTCAAACATAAATGCATTAATTGATAATAAAAAAAGTTTTTATGGTTCAGGTGGAATCAGTACAAAATTAGATGCAGCTAAAATTTGTATAAACGCAGGATGTCATATGTTTATTGGAAATGGTAAAAAAAATAATCCAATTAAAAATATGATCAAAAGTAAAATTTATACTCATTTTATTCCTAAAATTTCTAGTTTGGATGCTAAAAAAAAATGGATTATTAGTTCTCTAAACTCTTCTGGTAAAATATATATTGATCGAGGAGCGGTTAGCGCTCTTAAACAAGGCAAAAGTTTACTGGCAGCTGGTATTGTTAAAATTGAGGGTCTTTTTGAAAAAGGTGAAAATGTTCTCATAGTGGACGAAAATGATAAAAATATTGCTAGAGGATTATCTTCATTTACATCGTCTGAAATTAATAAAATAAAAGGAAAACAGAGCAGAGAGATCGAAAATATTTTAGGGTATTTAAGTAAATCCGAAATAATACATAAAGATGATATGGTAAAATTATAAAATGAAATATTTAGAAAAAGTAGGTTTAAACGCAAAAAAAGCTTTTGAAGAACTAAAAACTGTAAAACATAATAGAATTAAGTTAGTTCTAAAAAATTATAATACATCTATTTTGAAAAATAAAAAAAATATAATTAAAGAAAATCTAAAAGATGTTAAAAATGTAAAAAGAAAACATTTATTAGATAGATTAATTTTAAACGATAAAAGAATTGATGAAATTAGACATTCGATAAATGAAATAGCCAAGTTTAAAAATCCAATTGGTCGTGTATTAGAAAAATGGCAAAGGCCAAATAAACTTAAAATCAAAAAAGTTTCAACTCCTATAGGGATTATAGGTGTAATTTACGAAAGTAGGCCGAATGTTACAGCGGATGTTGCTGCTTTGTGTTTAAAGTCTGGAAATTGTTCTGTCTTAAGAGGAGGATCTGAATCTTATTACTCAAATAAATTGCTCGCAAATTTATTTCGTGAGTCATTAGATAAAAATAACATTGATAAAAACTGCATCCAATTTATTGAAAAAAAGGAAAGAAAAATTGTTGATTTACTTCTCTCAAAAATGAGTAATTATATTGACGTAATTGTTCCAAGAGGAGGCAAAGGATTAGTGGAAAAAGTTCAGAAATTTTCTAATATTCATGTCATTGGTCACCTTGAAGGACTATGTCATATCTATGTAGATAAAAGCGCAAATTTAACTATGGCAAAAAAAATTATTATAAATGCAAAAATGCGAAGAACAAGCATCTGTGGCGCACTAGAAACTCTATTGATTGACGAAAAAGCATTAAATTCTCACGGAAAAACCATAATACAATCATTGATCTCTTCTGGTTGTGAAGTGCGTGTCGACAATAAAATTAATAAACTTTTTAAAAATAAACTAAAAAATGCAAAAGAGATTGATTGGAAAACTGAATATTTAGATTCAAAAATATCAATAAAAACAGTAAAAAATGTTAAGGATGCTGTTAATCATATTTTGAAATATGGAACTATGCATACTGATAGCATTATTACAAGTAACTCCAAAAATGCAAAAATATTCTTAGAAGGTGTTAACAGCTCTATAGCAATGCATAATGTCTCGACTCAATTTGCTGATGGAGGTGAATTTGGGTTTGGAGGGGAAATTGGTATTTCTACTAATAAACTTCCTCCACGAGGTCCCGTTGGAATTAATCAACTAACTTCCTATAAATATGTTGTATCAGGTAACGGAATTATTAGAAAATAATTAATGCTTGTTCCTAAAAGACAATCAGTGGGTATTTTTGGTGGAAGCTTTGATCCACCTCATAAAGGTCATACTGAGATTTGCAAGATAAGTCTAAAAAAAATAAAACTCAAAAAAATTTATTGGATTATTACAAAAAAAAATCCTTTTAAAAAGAAAGCTTTTTTTTCTTTAGAGCAAAGAATTTTAAAATCTAAAAAAGCTGTAAAAAAATACAAGAAAATTAAAGTTTTATATTTAGATGATAAAATCAAATCTTCCCATACAATTAATGTAATTAATTATTTCAGAAAGATAAAAAAACAAAAAGACTTATATTTGATTTTAGGTTCTGATAACTTATCAAATTTTCATAAGTGGACAAGTTGGAAAAAAATAGTTAAATTAACAAAATTAGTTGTTTTTTCTAGAAAAGGATATGATAAAAGAAGTAAAGAATCTATTGTGGTAAAATATCTTAATAAAAATAATATTATATTTATAAATAACAAATTGATTAATGTTTCTTCATCAAATGTTAAAAAAAGATATTTTAAAAATTTTTAATGAAAATAATAGATATAAAAAGAAATATTGAAAAAGTTTTAGATAAAAATAAAGCCACAAATATTACTTCTATCAGCTTAAAAAATAAATCTTATATAGCTGATTATATGATAATTGCTTCTGGTACTTCATCGAGACATTTGCAAGCTCTTTCAGAAATTCTTGTGACCGAATTAAAAAAAATAGGGTTAGAAAAATGTCACATAGAAGGAAGGGAAAGTAATGATTGGAAATTAGTTGATGCTAACGACATAATAATCCATATTTTTCATCCAGAAAAAAGAAAATTTTACGATTTAGAAAAGATGTGGTCGGAGGAAATTCCCAAAGAAAAGGCAATGGTATGAAAAAAATTATTTTTTTAGTCATTTTATTTTTAAATTTAAACCTTGTTCATTCTTACTCTAATAACGAGCTTTACGAAAAAATTGATCTTTTTGGAGAAGTCCTAGAAAAAATTAAACAGGACTATGTAGATGAAGTTAACCAATCTGAAATGCTAGATGCTGCTATTAATGGAGTGCTTCAATCACTTGATCCTTACTCAGCGTATATGAGTCCTGAATTATTTAAGGAAATGCAAACAGATACTCGTGGTGAATTCGGAGGTCTAGGCATCGAGATAGGAATGGAGTCTGGAGTAGTAAAAGTTATAGCTCCAATTGATGATACTCCTGCCGCAAAAGCAGGGATCAAAGCTGGGGACTACATAATAAAGATAGATGACAAACAAGTTCAAGGAAAATCCTTGATGGAGGCGGTCAAACTAATGAGAGGACCAGTAGGAACAGCTATCAGATTAACTATAAAAAGAAAAAATGTAAAAAAAACTTTAGAATTCAAAATTACCAGAAAAATAATAGAAATTAAATCTGTCAATTCTAAAATTTTAGGTAAAAATAAAAATTTGGGCTATATAAGGCTTAAATCATTTAATGAAAATAGTGATAAACAGCTATTAGAAATTGTACAAAAATTTGAAAAAGATTTGAAAATTGAAAGCTACATATTAGATTTAAGAAATAATCCCGGAGGATTATTGACACAAGCTATAAATATTACGGATTTTTTTTTAGATGAAGGTGAAATTGTTTCAACTAAAGGACGAAAGGCATCAGAAACAAGAAAATTCTTTGCCAGAAAAGGTGATGAGATTAAAGGCAAACCTTTAATAGTATTAATTAATAATGGCTCTGCATCAGCTTCTGAAATATTTGCGGGGGCGCTCAAAGATCATAAAAGAGCAATTATTTTAGGAGAAAACTCTTACGGTAAAGGCTCTGTTCAATCAATTGTTAACTTGCGTAACGGTGGAGGAATGAGGCTTACAATTTCTAAATATTACTTACCATCTGGAGATTCTATATCAGAAGTAGGAGTTGCTCCAGATATAGTTGTTGAAGAAACAGAAGATAACTTTAAAATAAACACTGAAAACGATAATCAACTAAATTACGCTTTAAGATTATTTAATTCCTAATAATGACTGAAAAAAAACTTCCTCTTAGAAAAGGTGTGGGTGTGGTTGTGTTAAATGATAAAAATAACGTCTTAGTTGGAAAACGTAAAGATAATCCTGTTGATAAATGGCAAATGCCCCAAGGTGGCGTAGATAAAAATGAAAATTTTTTAACCGCAATGAAAAGAGAATTATATGAAGAAACAAGTATTAAAAGTATAAAAGTTTTAAAAGAGTTAGATGAGTTGTTAGAGTATGAGTTACCTAAAGACCTTTTGGGAATTATTTGGAAAGGAAAATTCAGAGGACAAAAACAAAAGTGGTTTATAGCTAGATTTACTGGAGAAGAGAATGAAATCAATCTAAAAACAAAACATCCTGAATTCATTGAATGGAAATGGATAAAAATGGATGATCTGCCAAAGGTAATTGTTGACTTTAAAAAAGATGTTTATGAAAAAATACTGATAGAATTAAAAAAATTTGTTAACTAATTTCTCTCAATGTATCAATCTTGTGAGATAATAAATACTTTTCCTTATCACTAATTTTATCTTTTTCTATTTTTTCTTGAGAATCTTTTATAATTGTATTTATAAAATTTTTTTCTAAACTTTCTAAACTTTTTGCTGTTGACGTTAATATCAATAAATTATTTTCTACAAACTCTACTGTCCCGTCTTCAACAAAAAAAATTTTTTCTTCACTGCCTTGCTTGATTGTTACTAAACCAGGTCTTAAAAAAGTAATTAAAGAAATATGATCTTTTAAAATACCCATTTGTCCTTCGTAAGAAGGAATGGTTACTTCTGTTGCGTTTGATTTTAAAACTAATTTATCCGGACTTATAATTTCAACTACAAAATTCTCAGACATTGCTATTTATTATCTTTAGACATTTTTTCTGCTTTTTCTATAGCTTCTTCTATGCCTCCAACCATATAAAATGCTGCTTCAGGTAAATGGTCATATTCTCCTTTACAGATAGCATCAAATCCTTTTATTGTTGAGTCTAAATCCACTAGTTTTCCAGGTGAGCCAGTAAATACTTCAGCCACAAAGAATGGCTGAGATAAAAATCTTTGAATTTTTCTTGCTCTTGCCACTGTTAGTTTGTCTTCCTCTGAAAGTTCATCCATTCCAAGAATTGCAATAATATCCTGTAAGGATTTATAAGCTTGTAAAATTCTTTGAACATCTCTTGCTACTCTATAATGTTCCTCTCCAACAACTCTTGGATCTAATATTCTTGAAGTTGAGTCTAATGGATCCACAGCTGGATAAATCCCAATCTCAGCTATTTGTCTGGATAATACTGTTGTCGCATCCAAGTGAGAAAATGAAGTTGCCGGCGCAGGATCAGTTAAGTCATCTGCAGGTACGTAAATTGCTTGAACCGAAGTGATAGAACCTTTATCAGTAGATGTAATTCTTTCTTGAAGATTCCCCATATCTGTTGCTAATGTTGGTTGATAACCCACAGCAGAAGGAATTCTTCCTAATAATGCTGATACTTCAGAGCCAGCTTGAGTAAATCTAAAAATATTATCTATAAAGAAAAGTACATCTTGACCTTCTTTGTCTCTAAAATATTCTGCTACTGTTAGTCCTGTTAAAGCAACTCTAGCTCTTGCTCCAGGAGGTTCATTCATTTGACCATAAACTAATGCAGCTTTCGAACCTTTGCCCTCAGTCTTGATTACTCCAGACTCTATCATCTCATGATATAAATCATTTCCTTCTCTAGTTCTTTCTCCAACACCTGCAAAAACAGAAAATCCCCCATGTGCTTTTGCAATATTATTGATTAGTTCCATTATCGTTACGGTTTTGCCAACTCCCGCACCCCCAAATAGCCCAATTTTTCCACCTTTTGCATATGGTGCAAGTAAATCTACAACTTTAATTCCAGTAACTAATTGCTCAGTTTCTGTTGCTTGATCTGTAAATTTAGGGGCCTGTCTATGAATTGGCCATTTTTCTTTTGTTTTTACCTCACCTTTTTCATCAATAGACTCTCCCACTACATTTATAATTCTTCCTAGAGTTTCCGGTCCAACTGGTACACTTATAGGAGATCCAGTATTAACCACTTCATCGCCTCTTTTTAATCCCTCGGTCGCATCCATAGCTATTGTTCTCACATCATTTTCTCCTAAATGTTGGGCAACTTCTAATACTAATTTGTTACCTGAATTGTTAGCCTCAAGCGCTGTATAAATTTCAGGTAGATCACTATCAAAGTTTACGTCTACTACTGCACCAATAATTTGTGTTATCTTTCCTTTTTGAATCATATTTATAAACTTTCCGCTCCAGATATAATTTCTATTAATTCTTTAGTAATTGAAGCTTGTCTACTTCTGTTATAATTAATTGTAAGCTTGTCAACTAGCTCTCCTGCATTTCTCGTTGCATTATCCATAGCTGTCATTCTTGATCCTTGCTCACTAGCGGCATTTTCTAAAAAAGCTTTAAATACTTGAGTTGATATATTTTTTGGCAATAAATCTTCCAAAATTTCATCTTCTTCGGGTTCAAATTCATAAAAGGTTGGGCTTTCCTCCTTATCCTTAGATGAGAAGTTGTTTGTTGGAATAATTTGTTGAGCCTGTGGAATCTGGGTAATCACATTTTTAAAATTATTATAAAACAAAATACATTTATCAAATTCATTTTGATTAAATAAATTTATAATTTCATTTCCTACTATTTCAGCCTCTCTAAAAGTAATTTGTTTTTTGTTTTTAAAACTAAATTTTTTGATAACAAATTTTCCATACTCTCGTTTAATCTGGTCTAAACCTTTTGCTCCTACCGTAATTATTTTTAGTTCTTTTCCTTCACTTAAAATTTTTTTGAAATTTATTTTTGCAAGTTTACAAATATTGGAGTTAAAACCTCCACACAATCCTCTATCAGCAGTTAATACTACACATAAATAAGTTTTATCTTTTCCTGTTCCAATAAGAAGTTTAGGTGCATTTTGAGGGTCGCTAATAGATTTAGTTAAATTAAGAATTATATTTTGCATTTTTTGACTGTAAGGTCGTCCTTTCTCAGCATTCTCTTGAGCTTTTCTTAATTTAGCTGCAGCCACCATTTTCATAGCTTTTGTAATTTTTTGTGTAGATTTAACGCTTTTAATTCTCTTCTTAAGATCGTCTAAACTTGGCATTATTTATTACCTTTTTTGTATTCTTCAATTATTTGGGAAAGAAGTTTTTCAGTATTTTCCTCAAGTTTTCCAGATGACTCTATTGACTCAATTATTTCAGGTTTGTCAGATTTAATCTTTTCAATAATATCTTTTTCAAATTTTTTTATTTTATTTAACTCAATGTCATCAAGATATCCTTTTACCCCATTAAATACAGAAATTACCTGCTCTGCTACTGTCATTGGAGAATATTGATCTTGCTTTAAAAGCTCTGTTAATTTTGCCCCTCTATTTAACAATTGCTGAGTAGAAGCATCTAAATCAGAGCCAAACTGTGCAAAAGCTGCCATTTCTCTGTATTGAGCTAATTCTAACTTAATAGAACCTGCAACTTTTTTCATCGCTTTAGTTTGTGCAGCAGAGCCTACTCGCGAAACTGACAGTCCAACGTTTACTGCTGGTCTAATTCCTTGATTGAATAGCTCGGTTTCTAAAAATATTTGTCCATCTGTTATTGAAATAACGTTAGTTGGGATATATGCAGAAACATCTCCGGCCTGAGTCTCTATAATAGGTAAAGCTGTTAATGAACCTCCCCCACTTTTGTCATTTAATTTTGAAGCTCGTTCTAACAATCTACTATGTAAATAAAATACATCTCCTGGATATGCTTCTCTGCCCGGTGGTCTTCTTAATAATAAAGACATTTGTCTGTAAGCAACTGCTTGTTTTGACAAATCATCATAAACGATTAAAGCATGCATGCCATTATCTCTAAAATATTCACCTATTGTACATCCTGTATAAGGCGCTAAGAATTGTAGAGGTGCCGAGTCTGAAGCGGTAGCTGCAACTATAGTGGTGTATTTAAGGGCACCAGCTTCTTCTAATGTTTTTGTTATTTGAGCTACTGTAGATCGTTTTTGACCAATAGCAACATATACACAATATAATTTTTTCTTCTCATCTGATGATTCGTTTATTTTTTTTTGATTTATAATTGCATCTATTGCTACCGCTGTTTTTCCAGTTTGTCTATCGCCTATAATTAGTTCTCGTTGTCCTCTTCCGATCGGTATTAGAGAGTCTATCGATTTTAAACCTGTTTGCATTGGCTCGCTAACAGACTTCCTTGGAATAATACCAGGTGCTTTAACTTCAACACGTTTTCTATTTTTCGCTGAAAGACTTCCTTTTCCATCTATAGGATTACCTAATCCATCTACTACTCTTCCTAAAAGTTCTTTTCCTACTGGGACATCTACAATTGCATTTGTTCTTTTAACTGTATCTCCTTCTTTAATTTTTCTATCATCTCCAAAAATCACAACACCGACATTGTCTCTTTCCAAATTTAGAGCCATTCCTTGAGATCCATCTTCAAACTCAACCATTTCACCAGCTTGAACATTATCTAAACCAAAAACACGTGCAATACCGTCCCCAACTGAAAGCACTTTTCCAATTTCTGAAACTTCTGCTTTTTCACCAAAATTCTTAATTTGCTCTTTTAATAGTTTTGTAACTTCTGAAGGATTAATTGTCATTTTAATTTTCTAACATTGCTAGTTCATATTTCTTTAATTTATTTTTAATGGAAGTATCAATCATAAAACTACCTAGCTGCAATTTTAAACCGCCAATTAATTCTTTATCTACTTTATAGTCAAATTTAATCGTTGATCCCATTGATTTAGACAAGTCTTTACTGATCTCTTCAATTTCATTTGGAGATAATTCTTTTGATGAAATTAATGAAGCTTTTATTTCTCCCCTTTTTTTAGAACATAATCCTAAAAAACTCTCAAAAATTTTTTTTACAAAAAATATTCTTCTTTTTTCAATCAATAATAAAAAGAAATTTTTTAAATTCTTAGAAAAATCTAATTTTTCTGCTAATAAGCTGATAACACTATTTTGATTATTTTTACTTTGAGTAGGATTTTGTATAAAATTTTTTACTTCAGAGCTAGAATTAAAAAGAAATTGAAAATTTCTAACATCAGTTTCAATTTTATCTATTTCTTTGGCCCCACTAGCTACTTCAAACAGGGCACGAGAGTACCTATCTGATGTTTCGGATGAGAAAGATTTATTTGTACTCATTTTTAATAGTTAGATTTGATCGTGAAATAATGAAGTGGTCGTACCATATGAGTATAACTTGATCAAGTTGCCAATTTTGAACTTAGGCAAAGTTGATTGGATCTACATCAACCCTAAGTTTAATTTTTTTTGATATTTTAAGCCTATTTAGTACTTTTCTTATTTTTTTTTGCATGAAAATTTGATTATCAAACTTAATTAATAATCTAGATCGAAAATTTTTTTTAATTTTTAAGACCGGTGAGTCAACTGGCCCCAAAACCTCAAGATCATTTATTTGATTTAATTTAACTTTAATTTCTAAAGCTCCCTGAGAACTTAAGTTTCTCTCTTTTGAAGAGATGATGATAGCAATCAATCTTTTAAATGGAGGTAATTTATTTTTTTCTCTTAATGAAAGTTCATTTTTAAGAAGTTTTTCAGATTTATTTTTAATTAATTCATTAAGAGTTGCATCGCATGGGGTTAATGTTTGATAAATTATTAAAGACCCAGAGCTAAATCTTCCAGCTCTTCCGCTTAATTGATGGTATAATTGTATATTTTTCTCTGTAGTTCTTAAATCATAGCCCCTACCAGAAAAATCAGCGTCTATGACTACAATACAATTTAACTTTGGAAAATTAAAGCCTTTTGAAATCATTTGTGTTCCAATTAAAATATCTATTTCATTATCTTCTATCTTACTTAATAAATCTTTTGTTTCTTTTTTTCTTTTCAAATAGTCACTAGAGAATATATTAATTTTTTTATTAGGGAATATTTCTTTAACTTCTTCAAATATTTTTTCAACACCGGGACCATACATTATAAATTCACAGTTTCCCTTCGATTTGCATTCTGTTTTTATTTCTTTTTCAAAAGAACAATGATGACAGATCGCTTTATTTTTTATTTTATGAAAAGTTAAATATAATGAGCAATTGGAACAAATATGTTTAAAACCACATTTTTTACAAATTAGATATGGAGCAAAACCTCTTCTATTAATAAAAAAAAGTGTTTGATCCCCTCTATCTAAATATGCTTTGACTAGATCAATTGTCTCACTAGCAATAAATTTGTTCTTTATTTTATTTAAGTTTAAATTAATAATTTTTGCTTTAGGTAACGGATAGTCTTTAAATCTTTTGAAAATTTTTATATGTCTATATCTTTTATTTTGAATATTATTATATGTCTCAATTGAGGGGACAGAAGTAACAAGGTGTATAGGAATTTTCTCAAAGTTAGCTCTCGATATAGCCATGTCTCTTGCATTATAAATTACTCCTTCGTCTTGTTTGTAAGAGGTATCGTGCTCTTCATCTACAATTATAATTCCAAGTTTTTTAAAAGGTAAAAGTAAAGCGGATCTAGCACCAACTAGTATTTTTATTTTGTTATTTATAACCCCTTTCCAAATCAACCTTTTTTGTTTAGGTGTTATTTTTGAATGCCAAATAGCTGGTTCAAAACCAAAAAAATCTTCAAACCTAGATTTAAAATCATTAGTTAAAAATATCTCAGGCAATAAAACTAGTGCTTGATTATTTTTTTCTATAATTTTTTTAATTCGTTGAAAATAGACTAGAGTTTTACCTGAACCAGTTGTGCCCTGCAAAACTGATACATCGAATTTATTGTTTACCTTTTCTAAAAATTTAAGTGCTGATGATTGTTCTTGATTTAAATAAAAATTCTTTATCTTAGTTTTTTTTACTAAAATTGAGTTATCATTTATTTTTATGAACTTATCTGTATTTCCTATTACCATCTTCAAAACAAGGCCAATAGGAACCATATTGTAAGATGAAAACCATTCTATATAATCTATTAACTTTTTATCAATCGAGTATTCGGTTCTTTTACTAATATCTTTTATTTTTATATTTTTTGGTTCAGCATAATTATTTTTCCAAATTACACCTATTTCTTTTTTTGAACCAAAAGGAACTTCTACTAAATTTCCAATTTTTCCTTTAATTTTAGAATTATAAGTAAAAGGAAAATTAAATACTTTTGGCAACAAAACTTGTGCTTTCATAAGATAATAGTATTAGAATTATTTTTAATTAAAAATGAATTGGTCTTTTATCAACAGCTAATGCAGCTTCTTTTATTGCTTCTGTGTGAGTAGGGTGAGCATGACAGGTTCTTGCTATATCTTCTGCACTAGCTCCAAATTCCATAGCTAATGCCATCTCTGCGATCATGTCTCCACAATGTGGGCCAATAATATGTACACCTAGAATTTTATCAGATTTACTATCCGCTAAAATTTTAACAAACCCCTCTGTTTCATTATTAACTTTTGCTCTTGAGTTAGCTAAGAATGGAAATTTTCCTACCTTATAGTTTTTATTTTCTTTTTTAAGTTGTTCCTCAGTTTTACCAACAGTGGCTACTTCTGGTGAAGTATAAATCACTCCTGGTATAACATCGTAATTAACATGTCCAGCTTGTCCCGCTAAAATTTCAGCTACTGCTATACCTTCCTCTTCAGCTTTATGAGCAAGCATTGGTCCTTTTATGACATCTCCAATAGCGTAAATATTTTGAATTGAAGTTTGTAATTTTTCATTTACTTCAATTCTTCCTTTATCATCTTTTTTAACCCCTACTTTTGTTAGATTAAGTCCTTCAGTATATGGCTTTCTTCCGACTGAAACTAAAACCTTATCAACTTCTAAAGTTTCATCTTTTGAATTTTTAATGTCTTTATAATTTATCAATACTTTAGTTCCAGAATTTTTTACTGAACTAACTTTCGAGCCCATCTTAAATTTAATACCTTGTTTAATTAAAATCTTTTTAAATTCATTAGAAATTTCTCTATCCATTCCAGGAGTTATAAAATCAAGATATTCAATCACAGTAACTTCAGATCCTAATCTAGACCATACTGAACCCATCTCTAAACCAATATAACCCCCACCGATCACAGCTAGTTTTTTTGGAACTTTATTCAGTGATAAAGCTCCAGTTGAAGAAATTATATTTTTCTCATCAATTTCTATCCCTGGCAAAGAAGCTACTTCAGACCCAGTTGCAATTACAATATTTTTTGTCTTATAGTTCGTTTTTTTATTATTCTCATAAACTACAATATCATTTCTAGAAAATAGTACTCCTTTACCTTTAATATAAGTAACTTTGTTCTTTTTAAATAAAAATTCTACTCCTTTAGTAAGTACTTGAACTGATTTATTCTTGTTCGACATCATCTTTTCAATATTAAGTTTGATCCCCTCAATTTCAATTCCTTGTTGATTAAAATCTTTTTTAGCTTTATGAAAATTTTCAGATAAGTTTAATAAACTTTTAGAAGGAATACACCCAACGTTTAAGCAAGTTCCTCCCAAAGCTCCTCTGGACTCTACACAAGCTGTCTTTAAACCAAGTTGTGCTGCTCGAATTGCACAAACATAGCCTCCAGGGCCTCCTCCAATTACTACTAAATCAAAATTGTCCATGCTTAAATATTTAAAAAGAGTCTTTTTGGTTGTTCTAGAGACTCTTTAACAATCTTTAAAAAAGAAACTGCTTCTTTTCCATCTATTATTCTATGGTCATATGATAACGCTAAATACATAACAGGCCTTACCTCAACATTTCCAGCAATAACAACTGGTCTTTGAATTATGTTGTGCATTCCTAAAACAGCTGATTGAGGTGGATTTAAAATTGGCGTAGAAAGCATTGATCCATATATTCCGCCATTTGTAATTGTAAAAGTACCTCCTTGTAAATCATCAATAGTAATTTTTCCATCTCTAGCCTTCTCTCCCAATTTACCGATATTTTTTTCAATATCTGCAAATGACATTTCATCTGTTTCTCTTAAAACTGGCACTACTAAACCTCTGTCTGTTCCAACAGCAATACTTATATTATAATAATTTTTATAAACTATCTCATCNCCTTGAATCTCTGCATTTATAGCTGGAAAATTTTTTAATCCTATAACGCAAGCTTTCACNAAAAATGACATAAAGCCNAGTTTNACTGNATNTTTATTTTGAAATTCTTCTTTATATTGATTTCGCATAGNAATTACTTCACTCATATCAACTTCNTTNAANGTNGTTAACATTGCTGCATTTTCCTGAGCTTCTTTTAATCTTTTTGCAATTGTTAATCTTAGTCTTGTCATTTTAATTCTTTCTTCAGGTCCATGTTTAATTTTTCTCTCTGAAGGAGACGGTTTAGATCCCATCAAACTCATAATATCTTCTTTTAAAATAACACCATGTTTTCCTGAGCCCTGGATTTGGCTTAAGTTCACTTTGGCTTCTGTAGCCATTTTTCTTGCAGCTGGAGAAACTAATGGTTTTGGATTTTTTATTTTTTGAGTTTCTTTAGTTGCTTTTTCCTCATGAAAATTATCTAAAACTAATGCTTCTTCTTCTTCAATTTTTAAAGGTTTAGACTCTTCTTTTTCTTTAACAAGCTTAAAGGCTTCTTCTCTAGTTTCTTTTGAGATTTTTTTATTTTTCTTCGGAGGAGAATAATTTTTTACTTCATTAACTTCTTTTAAAATTTTTTTAGCAGAACCATTTATCATTCCTAGTAAAGCACCTACGTTAACTGTTTCACCTTCTTTAACAGATATGCTTTCTAAAACACCATTTGATGGAGCTGGCACTTCAACATTTACTTTATCTGTTTCCAGTTCAACAATAGGTTCATCAGCGGATACCTTTTCACCTTGATTTTTCAACCATTTTGAAACCGTAGCTTCTGTCACTGACTCCCCTAAAGTTGGCACTAATATTTTTTCTGACATGAATTAAAATTTTCCCATTACCTTTTCTAATATTTCATTTTGCTCTGCAAGATGTTTTTTAAGATATCCACTAGCTGGGGAAGCGGCAGGTTTTCTACCAATATAATTAACCACTTTATTATCTGCTTTTATGTTTTCCAAGCTCCACTGAATATAATTTCTTACAGTATTCCATGCGCCCATATTTTTGGGTTCTTCCTGACACCAAAAAAACTCAGTTTTTTTCCTAAATCGTTTTAACGCATTAGCTAATGTTTTTACAGGAAATGGATATAATTGTTCTATTCTTATAATAAATACATTTTTATTCTTATTTTTCTCTCTTGTTTGAAGAAGATCAAAGTATATTTTTCCTGAGCAAATAACTACTTTCTTTATTTTTTTATCTTCAGAGAGATTTATTAAATCATTTGTCTTAGAGTTTGCTTGATCCATAAGAACTCTATGAAAACTATTTTTTTTTGTAAAATCCTCTATATTGGAAGTACACATTTTATTTCTTAATAAAGATTTCGGAGTCATAACTACCAAAGGTTTTCTAAAATCTCTGTGAATCTGTCTGCGTAAAGCATGAAAATAATTCGCTGGAGTAGTGCAGTTCACAACTTGAATATTGTCTTGTGCACATAACTGTAAAAATCTTTCCAATCTCGCTGATGAATGCTCTGGACCTTGACCTTCATAGCCGTGAGGTAGCAACATTACTAAACCATTAGCTCTGGCCCATTTTCTTTCTGCTGAAGCTATAAATTGATCTATAATGACTTGAGCCCCGTTCGCAAAATCTCCAAATTGAGCTTCCCAAACTACAAGAGTGCTTGGCTCAGACAAAGCGTAGCCATACTCAAACCCAAGTACAGCCATTTCTGAAAGTAAACTATCTATTACTTCAAATCTTTTTTGACTTTTTGAAATATTATTTAAAGGAATGTATTTACTACCGTTTAATTGGTCCTTGAGCACTGAGTGACGTTGGCTAAAAGTTCCTCTTGCAGAATCTTGTCCTGAAAGTCTAACAGGATAGCCCTCATCTAATAAAGTAGCAAATGCTAGATGTTCTGCAGTTGCCCAGTCAAAACCTTTTCCGGTTTCAAACATCTTTATTTTGTTATTAAATATTTTCTTTAAAGTTGGGTGAGCATTAAAACCTTCTGGTATTGTAGTAATTTTGACACCTACCTTTTGTATTTTTTCTAACGAAACTCCAGTAACTCCTCTTTTATCTTTGCCTCTTTCAGGTTTAAATCTTGACCATACTCCTTCGTACCATTCTAATTTTGGTTTATATGCTTTAGCTGTCTTAAATTGTTCTTCAAGAAGATTCTTAAATTTTAATTTCATGTTATTAAATTCGTCAAGAGTAATAACACCTTGTTCCATCAATTTTTTTGAATAAATATTTAGCGTTGTTGGATGTTTTTTTATTTTTCTATACATGGTAGGTTGAGTAAATGATGGCTCGTCTCCTTCATTGTGGCCAAATCGTCTATAACAAATCATATCTATTACGACATCTCTATTAAACTTTTGTCTATAATCAGTTGCAATTTTTGCACAATGAGTAACTGCCTCTGGATCATCTCCATTCACATGTAAAATAGGTGCATCAACCATTTTTGCTAGATCAGAAGGATATGGTGAAGAACGAGCAAACTTCGGACTTGTAGTAAATCCTATTTGATTATTTACAATAATATGTATTGTGCCTCCAGTATTATGGCCTGGTACTCCTGACATAGCAAAACATTCTGCAACTACACCTTGTCCAGCAAAAGATGCATCTCCATGAATTAGTACAGGAATAACTTCTCTTCTTTTTTCATCTTTATGGAAAAATTGTTTTGCTCGTGTTTGTCCTAACACTACAGGATTAACTGCCTCGAGATGTGAGGGATTATCTGTTAAAGATACATGAACTAAATTACCATCAAATTCTCGATTAGAAGAAGCTCCTAAATGATATTTTACATCTCCTGTAGAGTCAGAGCTAAAAGATGCATACTCCCCCGCGAACTCATTAAACATTCTTTTATAGGATTTTTGCAAAACATTAGCTAAAATATTCAGTCTTCCTCTGTGAGGTTGACCAATTTTAACTTCTTTAAATCCTAGATGGCCACCTCTTTTTATGATTTGTTCTAATGCTGGGATTAAGGCTTCACCACCATCGAGTCCAAATCTTTTAGTTCCAACAAATTTCACAGCCAAAAACTTTTCAAAACCTTCTGCTTGTATAAGTTTATTTAAAATTGCTTTTTTTCCATTATTGGTAAATCTTAATTGATTTTCTGCTTTTTCCATTCGTTCTCTGAACCATTTTTTTTCAACAGGATCGGAAATATGCATATACTCAACTCCAATAGTTGAACAATATATCTTTCTAAAAAAAGTAAGAATTTCTTTGATAGTTGAATAGCCACCTTGAACGTACTCTCCAACATAAATTTTTTTATTATAGTCCTTTTTTGTAAAACCATGATCTTCTGGATTTAAGTCTTCAAGATAATTTCTTTGCATCATTTCGAGTGGGTCCAAATTAGCAATCAGATGTCCTCTTATTCTATATGCTCTAATCAATGCTATAGCTGAAACTGACTCTTTTGTTGATTCTAAATCATCGTCCGGAAGTTTTTCCTTTTTTTCATGATGTTTTTCATTTAAATTAATTTTTCTATTGTTTTTTTTCGGCGACCAGCTAGGACCTTTTAAATCATTATAAATTAATTTTTGCTCATCACTAAGTCCATCAAAAAATTTTCTCCAACTCTCTGGTAATGATTTTGGATCTGAAAGATAGTCAGCATAAAATTCATTAATAAATTCAGAGTTATTACCAACTAAAAAAGAGGTTTTTTTGTAAGTAGTATTGTTTTTTGAAGATGACATTTAATAATTTATTTTAACATAAATTATCAAAATTTAACCATTAAGTTT
>NHHC02000005.1 GCA_002169935.2 Candidatus Pelagibacter sp. TMED153
AGCCACAGGACGTCTCCTTTATTAATTTTCTTAGGCGCTCTTTTCTTTATCGTCTTTTACATCTTCAAAATCTGCATCTACAACGTTTTCTTTATCCTCTGGTTTAGCATCTTTCGATTCTTTTGCTTTAGCTTCGGGTTTTTGCTGACTTTTATAAACAGCTTCTCCTAGTTTCATTGAACCTTGAATTAAGCTTTGTGTTTTTTTCTTAATATCTTCTACATCAGTTCCTTCTAAAGATTTTTTAAGATCAGCAATTCCATTTTCTATAACTTTTTTTTCTTCAGCAGATATTTTATCACCATGTTCTTTCAGACTTTTTTCTGTTGAAAACACTAAACTATCGGCCTGGTTTCTTGCATCAACTGACTCTCTTTTCTTTTTATCAGCTTCTTTGTTAGCTTCAGCATCTTTAACCATTTTTTGAATTTCTTCTTCAGATAGTCCACCCGATGCTTGAATTTGAATTTTTTGTTCTTTTCCAGTTCCTTTATCTTTTGCAGAAACATTTACAATACCGTTAGCATCTATATCAAAGGTAACTTCAATTTGAGGTGTTCCTCTTGAAGCTGGAGGTATTCCAACTAGCTCAAAATTTCCTAGAATTTTATTGTCAGAAGCCATTTCTCTTTCACCTTGTAAAACTCTTATTGAAACTGCAGGCTGATTATCTTCAGCAGTAGAGAACACTTGGCTTTTTTTTGTTGGTATCGTAGTGTTTTTTTCAATTAACCTAGTTGAAACGCCACCTAAAGTTTCTATTCCTAACGATAGAGGAGTTACATCTAATAATAAAACATCTTTGACGTCCCCTTGAAGAACGCCAGCTTGAATAGCTGCTCCCATGGCAACAACTTCATCAGGGTTTACACTTTTATTAGGTTCTTTACCAAAGAAGTTTTTAACTGTTTCAACAATTTTAGGCATTCTAGTCATACCACCTACCAAAACTACTTCATTAATTTCTGCAGCAGAAAATCCAGAATCTTTAAGAGCAATCTTACATGGTTCTAATGTTTTTTCTACAAGGTCAGAAACTAGAGCTTCTAGTTTAGCTCTTGTGAATTTTAAATTAACATGTTTTGGTCCTGTTTTATCAGCAGTGATAAAAGGTAAATTTATTTCTGTTTGAGCCGCAGAAGACAATTCTATTTTTGCCTTTTCAGCAGCTTCTTTTAATCTTTGTAGAGCTAATTTGTCATTTTTTAAATCAATTCCATTGTCTTTTTTGAATTCATTTACTAAATAATTAACTATTGCGTCATCAAAGTCCTCACCCCCTAAAAAAGTATCTCCATTAGTTGACTTAACTTCGAAAACACCGTCCCCAATTTCTAATATTGAGACATCAAATGTTCCACCACCCAAATCATATACAGCAATCTTTTGCCCATTCTTTTTATCTAATCCATAAGCTAAAGCTGCAGCTGTTGGTTCATTAATAATTCTTAAAACCTCTAATCCAGCAATTTTCCCAGCATCTTTTGTTGCTTGTCTTTGAGAGTCATTAAAGTAAGCAGGAACAGTAATCACTGCTTTAGTTACAGCTTGGCCTAAGTATTTTTCAGCAGTTTCTTTCATCTTTTGTAAAATAAAAGCAGATATTTGTGAGGGTGAATATTTTTTCCCCTTTCCTTCAATCCAAGCTTCTCCATTATCTGATTTAATTATTTTGAAAGGAACTTTACTAACATCTTTTTTAACAGTCTCATCTTCAAAAGATCTACCTATTAATCTTTTAGTTGCAAATATTGTATCCTGAGCATTTGTTACAGCTTGTCTTTTTGCAGGTTGACCAATTAGTTTTTCTTCGTTTTCAAGAAAAGCTACTACAGAAGGTGTAGTTCTAGTTCCTTCAGCATTTTCTAAAACTTTAGCTTGCGACCCATCCATAATGGCCACACATGAGTTTGTTGTACCTAAATCTATTCCTATTACTTTGCTCATAATTTAATTTCCTTTAATTACTGATGTTTATATGGGTGTTTTTTCCTCTTCTGCAAGGCTATTTCTCATCTTTTTTCTCAACATTTTCATGGTTTTTAGATGGTTTTTTCTTTGCCACCGCTACTAATGCTGGTCTCAATAATCTGTCTCCTAACATATAACCAGACTGAATTTCTTGAAGAATAGCTCCTGTCTCAGCTTGATCATCTTCTATTTCAGACATAGCTTGATGAAGATTTGGATCAAACTTATGATTTTGTGTATTAATTTTCTTAATTCTATTTCTTTCAAATATAGATACCAAGTCTTTTTCAATAATTGTTATATTCTCTAAGAATTTTTCCAAGTCCTTATTATTTTTGAGAACTTCATCATTTTTAATAGCTAATTTTGCCCTTTGTAAATTATCTAAGATTGCTAGACTTTCTTTAGCAAAATTAAAAGAGCCAAATTCAAATGCATCTTTAATTTCCTTTTCAAATCTTCGCCTCTGATTTTCTATCTCAGCTAATGATCTTAATAATTTATCTTCAGATTCAGCAAGTTTATCTTCCAAAGATTTTTCTTTTTTTATTTCAGGCTTTGAATCTTCGTCTTTATTCTGATCTTTTTTTGATCTATCAGTTTTTTTTTTATTATCTTCGATCATGATAACTGCTATATAAGATCTATAATTAAAAATACTAGATATAAATGAAAAAAATCTTAATAGGCACCCACAACAAGGGAAAATTTAAAGAAATTAGCTACCTATTATCTAAAAAAATCAAGAAAGTTTCTCCAATTAAATTAAAAATTAGAAGTCCAAAGGAGACAGGAAAGACCTTTTCTATGAACGCTAAACTTAAGGCAAAATACTTTTCTAAATTCACGAAGCTACACGTAATTTCAGATGATTCAGGACTATGCATAAAGGCTCTACAAGAAAAACCTGGTATTTATTCCGCAAGATGGGCAAAAAAACATGGAAGCTTTTTAAATGCAATGAAATTTATATTGAAAAATATGAAAAAGAAAAAAAATAGATCTGCAAAATTTGTTTGTAGCCTATCATTTAAATATCCTGAAGGGAAAATAGTTACAGTCACGGGCAAAATTAATGGAATAATTTCTTACAAGATGCTTGGAAACAGAGGATTTGGATACGATCCTATATTTATTCCACGTAAAAGGTCTATCACATTTGGTCAAATGCCAAAGTATGAGAAGATAAAAATGGACCATAGACACATAGCTTTTAAAAAATTAAAAAAAAAAGTTAGAATTTTGTAAACTTTTTATTTTCCACTTTATAAATATTAAGATCTTGGATTATCTTTTTATTATTGAAACTAAAAGTTCCTATTTTACCTTTAATTTTACCCTTAAAGGCGAAATCATTAACATTACTAATTTTTCCATTTTTTTTCCAAGTATAATAAATTAAACCTATTGCATCGTAAGCCAAGATAGTTATTTCACTTGGAAAATTATTAAATGTTTTGAAATAATTATCTTTATATTTTTTAAATTCTTTAAAATTTACCGAAGGATAATATAAACTATTTACAGTATTTTCGTAAAAAATGCTTTCGTCGAACCACTGATTTACAGTTGTAAATAAAACTTTTTTTTGATCTACATCAGTAAAAACTAATGATGTTAAAACACTTTTCAAACTATTTCCAAAATCAATTATAATTACTGAGTCAAAATTAACATCTCCCAGAGTATATTTTTGTTCTAACCTTTCTAACTGACGTTTGGATTGTTCGTCATCTTTATCTTCAAACATCTTTTTTCTATTTTTCAAATTTCTTTTCCTTTGTGAGTAATTTGTTAAAATTTCGATTTCGCCAGTTAAAATTTTTGGATCTGGGTTATATTTAAATATTTTATAGTTTTTTAAATCTAATTTATCTAACTTTTCATCAATTAAATTTATGTATTGGTTTTTAGGTATAAGAATTACTGTTTTATTTTTTTTCTGTTTTTTAAGAAATTTCATTAATGCTATCATTTGAGACTCAAGACTCACACCAATGCTTATTATATTATTTTGAAACTCTGGACTTATATTTGAAGGAGAAATAAAAACTATATCATTAAATTTTCTGACTTCTTTAAAATCTTCATAATTGATAGGACCAATTATAATATTTGCACCTTGTGATCTAATTTCTTGAACCGCGTTTAATAATTTTTTTTTATCATTTGAACCAGAATCTCTAGGTATAATATGAACATTTTTATCGTCAATTTCATTTAATGCTAATTGCAGTGAATAAAGAAGAGAGTCACCTAGATCTTTGTATTCACCGCTAAGAGGAGCTAACAAACCTACTTTTAGAATATTATCATTATCTTTACACGAAAGATTAGAATTAAAAAAAATTAATATATAAGCTATTATTATTAAAAATTTATTTTTCATAAAATGAAACTATCTGTTAATAGCTTATATATTGTTTCAACTCCTATTGGAAATCTTGATGATATAACTTTAAGAGCTGTAGAAGTACTAAAAAACTCTGATATCATTCTTTGTGAAGACACTAGACACTCTTTAAAGTTATTGAATCATTTAAAAATTAAAAAAAAATTAATTTCTTATCACAAGTTTAACGAAAAAAATAAACTTGATAAAATTATAGAATATTTAAATGAAGGCAAAATTTTGTCTTTAATTTCTGATGCTGGTACTCCATCACTTTCGGATCCAGGAAGGATTTTAATTCAAGAATGTATTGAGAAAAACATAAAAGTTGTTCCAATTCCTGGAGTATCGTCTATTACAGCTTCTATGAGCATTTCCGGTTTTAAAGACCAATTTCTTTTCTATGGATTTTTACCAAAAACTGAAAAAGAGTTAGAAAAAATCTTATTGTCTCTCTGTCAATTTAGTTTTTCTCAAGTTTTTTTTATTCCAGCTATTAAAATTAATTTTTATTTAAAAAAATTTAAAAAATTTTTTTCTGGAAGAAAAATACTAATTGCCAAAGAACTAACAAAGCTACATGAGTCATTTTATAGAGAGGATGTTGATAAAATTAATATGTTTAAAACTTTTATTAAAGGTGAGTTAACTATTGTAATATCAGAAAAAAATATTAAAGATAAATTCTTTGATGAAGAAAAAATTATTAAAAAAGCTAAATTGTATTTAAAGAAATATAGTTTGAAAGATGTTGTTGAGTTATTATTCGAATCAGAAAAAGTTAATAAGAAGAAAATTTATCAAATATGCTTGAATATAAAAAGAAATGAAAAAGATAGTTAGCATACTATTATTATTTTCTCTAATCTCCTGCACATCTGTAGGACGATTTGGTACTGGTGTTGATATAACATTTGATCCTAGAACTATAGGAATGCAGATAGATGACACTATTATGCAAAAGAATTTAACGGCTAGACTTGTTTTAGAAAATAAAAAATATTTTTTATCAATCCAATCAGAAGTTCTTGACGGTAGAATATTTTTATCAGGAAAAGTAGATGAGCCAGAGGAAAAAATTAGAGTAACAAAAATGGCATGGGAAACAAAAGGAGTTAGATCAGTAAAAAATGCTATTACTATTAAAGGTCAGAATAATTTTAGAAGTACAGCAAAAGATATTTTAATCACCAGTCAGCTAAGATCTGCTTTAATATTTAATAAAAAAACCAAAGCAAGAAATTACACTTTAGAAACTATAAACAAAAATATTTATATTTTTGGTATAGCAATGAATGAAGAAGAAAAAAAGGAAGTGATTAATGAAGCTAATAAAATATATGATGTTAAAAATGTTATCCCATCAATATATTTAGCTTTTGAATTAAGTCGTAATAAGCTTTGATATTAATAGTCAATTACATGCGCTGAATAAGCTGCGACCGAAGCTAAATTTAAAATATCCGATGTACTTGATCTAAGTGGTGCCACTTCGATCGGAAGACCTAGTCCAATTAAAAGAGGACCAATTAATTTTGCATCACCATATACTTTCATTAACTTAGTTGAGATAGCCGCGCTGTGGAGTGCTGGCATTATTAAAATATTTGCTTTTCCTACAATTTTAGAGAAAGGATAAACATCTTGATACATTGGGTTTAAAGCTACGTCAGGCTGCATTTCTCCATCAAAATCAAAATCTACTTTTTCCTTTTTCAATAACTCAATTGCATCTCTTACATGTTTGGTATTTTTCGATATTGGCTTACCGAATGTTGAGTGAGAAAGAAATGCAACTTTAGGATCAAAGCCAAATAATCTGGCAACTCGCACGCAAGATTTAGAAACATTAACTAGTCTTTGTGCTGAAGGAAAATCTTTTACATTTGTATCAGCAACAAGTATAGTTTTTCCTTTAGAATTTATCATTGTCATACCAAAAATTTCTTCCCCAGGTCTTGGATCAACAACTTTTTTTAGTTTTTCTATCGAAGCGGTATAATGTCTAATATTTCCAGTCACCATTGCATCGGCATCTTTACATGCAATCATTGAAGCTCCCCAGGCAATACGGTCATTTCTTACCAAACGATCAACATCTCTTTCCAGCTGACCTTCTCGTTGTAATTTTTTGTATAGATGTTTTACGTATTTTTGTCTTTTTTCTTTATCTGTTGAATTTACTATTTCAATCTTATGATTTTCATCTAAACCAATCTTTTTCAATTGTTCTTTAATTCTTTTTTCAGCTCCTATTAATATAGGCGTACCAAGCTTATTTTTCCCAAACTCAATAGCTGCCTTAAGCATATTTTCATCTTCACCTTCAGCAAATATAACTTTTTTTGGATTTTTTCTCACCTTAGCATTAATGCCTTGCATGATTGACATAGATGGGTCTAAACGATTTGTTAATTCATCTTTATAAATTTCGAAGTCTTTAATTTTTTTTCTAGCTATTCCACTTTTCATAGCTGCCTTGGCTACAGCTAACGGAATTACGCTTATTAATCTTGGATCAAATGTAGAAGGAATAATATAATTTTTTCCATACTTAGGTCTATCTCCCCCATAAGCAGACACTACTTCGTCTGGAACATCTTCTCTAGCCAATAAGGCAATTGCTTCTGCTGCAGCAATTTTCATTTCTTCATTAATTTCTTTAGCCCTAACATCTAGAGCTCCTCTGAATATATATGGAAAGCCAATTAAATTATTGACCTGGTTTGGATAATCAGACCTGCCAGTTGCTATTATTGCATCTGATCTAACCTCTTGTATAGTTTCTGGTTTAATTTCAGGATCAGGATTAGCGCATGCAAATATTATTGGATTTTTTGCCATAGATTTTACCATATCTTTAGAAACAACATCTTTGGCCGACAAACCTAAAAACACATCTGCATTTTTCATAGCTTCTTTCAAGGTTCTTAATTTAGTGTCTAGTGCAAAAGCTGATTTAAATTGATCGATATTTTTTCTTCCTTTATAAATAACTCCTTTACTGTCACACATAATGATGTTTTTACTTTTAACACCAGAACTTTTAAATAAATTTGTACATGCTTGAGCAGATGCCCCAGCTCCGTTAACAACAATTTTAACATCATTAATTTTTTTTTTAGAAACATCTAAGGCATTTATCAAAGCAGCTGTAGTAATAATTGCAGTGCCATGCTGGTCGTCATGAAAAATAGGTATATCTAAAACTTCTTTCAGTTTTTGTTCTATTATAAAACAATCAGGCGCAGCAATATCTTCAAGATTAATACCTCCAAATGTACCACCTATATTTTTAATTGTTTCAATTATGGATTTGGCATCATTACTATCAACTTCTATATCAATAGAATCTATGTCAGCAAATCTTTTGAAAAGTACAGATTTACCCTCCATTACCGGTTTGGATGCTAGAGAACCAAGGTTACCAAGCCCCAATATTGCTGAACCGTTACTAATAACAGCGACCAAGTTTCCTTTACTGGTGTAGTCATAAACACTGTTAGGGTTTTTAGCTATTTCTTTAACAGGAGCCGCAACTCCAGGAGAGTATGCTAAAGATAAATCTCTTTTTGTTGTTAGGGGCTTAGAAGAATTTATCTCAATTTTGCCTGACTTTCCTTTTATATGAAAATCAAGTGCTTCTTTATCAGAATAATGATCGATTTTGGATTTTTTTGTCATTTAAACTATGAGCATGTAATATAACTTATAATATTGCATTATTTATTTATTATTTGTGGCTTAATTTAGAATTTACATGAACTTGCTATCTTCAACATATGTTTTTAGTTTTTTTACCTTATTAAGTAGAGTTTTAGGTTATCTTAGAGATATATTAATTGCAATATTTTTAGGTGCATCAATTTTTGCTGATGCATTTTTTGTTGCTTTTAGACTTCCAAATACATTTAGGCGTTTATTTGCAGAAGGCACATTTAATGCTGCTTTTATACCTAGTTACATCTCAGAAAAAACTAAAAACCATAAGAGAGGAAAAAAATTTGCTGACGAGACTTTAAGCATATTAATTCTCATTCTGTTTTTTATAGTACTGCTCGTTGAAATTTTTACTCCTTATTTAGTATATATAATTGCTCCAGGTTTTTTAGAGGACAATGAAAAATTTAGTCTTGCAGTAGAATTTACTAGAATAACATTTCCTTTTTTATTATTTGTAAGTGCTTCATCTTTTTTTTCAGGAATTTTAAATTCTAATAATAGATTTGCTGCAGCAGCTGCAGCACCAATAATACTCAATGTTGTTTTAATATTAAGCTTATTAGCTTCTTATTTTTTTAATTTAGATTTTGCAAAACAATTATCATATGGAGTTACTTTGGCTGGAATTATTCAGTTGATATTTTTAATATTTTTCACAAAAAAATATTATAAACCATCTATAGAATTAAGAATTAGATTAAGCAGTAAAGTAAAATTTTTTTTCAAAAAACTTTTACCTAGTATTTTATCCTCTGGAGTTACACAAATAAATATTTTAGTTGGTACAATTATAGCTTCCTTTGAGGCTAGTGCAGTATCATATTTATATTATGCAGATCGTATTTATCAGATTAATTTAGCTATAGCTGGTATAGCTGTGGGAACTGTTTCACTACCAGTTTTATCAAAAGCNTTTAAGCANAAAAATGTTTCAAAGATNTCTAATATTCAAAGCAGATCAATAGAACTTTCACTTNTACTNTCTATACCAGCAAGTTTAGGTTTAATTTTAGCCTCAGAGGAAATTGTAAATGCNTTATTTGGATATGGATCTTTNACTGTTGAAAATATTAATATGACTTCTTTAGCTTTAAAATATTTTGGTTATGGAATTCCNGCATTTGCTTTAATNAAGATTCTATCTAATTTCTTTTTTGCTAGAAACAATACAAAAACACCATTTTATATTTCAACNTTTATTGTTTTATTAAANATTCTAATAAGCATTATCTTNTTCAANAAAGTTGGTTTNNTTATAATTCCTATTGCTACCTCTATTTCAACCTGGATTGGAGTNGTAGCTTATATATATTTACTTAATAATAAGAATTTTTTATTACTAAAAAATTATTTACCGAAAAATATTTTAAAGATTATGTTAAGTACANTTTTTATGTCTCTTCTTTTAATTTTCNCATTAAATTATTATGCTGATTACTTAGACTATGATTATAAATATAAATCAGTCTATTTACTGATAATTGTTGGTTTTGTTGGCAGTGTTTATTTGATATCGTGTTATTTAACTGGAATTTTAAAAACTAAAAACTTTAAGACAAATTGAAATGAGTAATATAAAATTGGTATTTTCAGGTGTTCAACCTACTGGNAATTTGCATCTAGGGAATTATCTCGGNGCATTAAAGAATTTTGTATCGTTGCAAAAAGAAATGGATTGNATTTATTGTGTTGTTGATCTNCATGCCATAACTACTTTTCAAAATCCNAATGAACTAAAAAATAATATTTTAGAAACTACAGCAAGTTTTTTAGCAACAGGGCTAGATCCAAATAAAAGTACAATTTTTAACCAATCTTCAGTTCCTGCTCACTCTGAGCTAGCTTGGATTTTTAATTGTGTTTCAAGAGTTGGTTGGTTAAATAGAATGACACAGTTTAAAGATAAGGCGGGATCNGACAAAGAAAAAGCNAGTGTTGGNCTTTATATTTACCCAAATTTAATGGCAGCTGACATTTTATTATATAAGGCGACTCATGTNCCTGTTGGAGCTGATCAAAAACAACATTTAGAATTATCAAGGGATATTGCTCAAAAATTTAATAAAGATTTNAATTGTAAAAATTTCTTTCCTTTACCTGAACCACTTATTCTTAAAAATATTTCTAGGGTGATGAGTTTAAGAGATGGAACAAAAAAAATGAGCAAATCTGAAGAGTCCGATTATTCAAGAATTAATCTTAAAGATACTCCAGAAGAAATTGTAAAAAAAATTAAAAAAGCTAAATCAGACTCNGANTCTATTCCAGACAATATAAAATCATTAGAAAAAAAACCNGAAGCATTAAATCTTTTNACTATATACTCAGAAGTATCTAAAATTAATATGGAAAAAACCTTAAAAGAAATGNCAGGTAAAGAATATTCTTATTTAAAAACTAAACTTGCAGATCTTTTAGTAAGTGAAATTTCACCAATNGGTAAAGAAATAATTAAATTAATGAANGATAANNCATATTTAACTAAGATATTGAAAAAAGGNACAGAAAAAGCCAANATTAAAGCTGAGGAAAACCTCAAGAATATACGTGATAAAATTGGCTTGATATAATATATANTATCTNAATGATCCATACAGAACCAACACCCAATCCNGAATCTTTGAAGTTNTTATCTGAGAATATAATCTCAGCTNTAGGAACAGAAGAATTTCAAAAAAAGGAAATTAATAAAGTTACTAATCCTTTTATTAAAGAATTATTNANCTTTAAAGGAGTAGAATTAGTTTTATTCTCTAAGAATTTTTTATCAGTAAAAAAAACAAAAGAAGTTTCTTGGAATGAATTAAAACCNATGGTTATTTCTCACTTAAATCATCATTTTGAAAATAGTAAAGAACCTATTTTAAAAGAAGAAATAAANGATAAAAANATTAATCACGAGAATAGTGAAACGATAAAAAAAATAATAGACGTACTAGATACAAAAATAAGACCTGCAGTAGCAAGAGATGGGGGNGATATAAAGTTTAAATCTTTTGAAAAAGGCGTTGTCAAAGTTGAGCTCCAAGGAAGTTGTTCGGGTTGCCCAAGTTCTTTAATGACTTTAAAACAGGGTGTNCAAAATCTTTTAAAACATTATGTTAAAGANGTAAATTCNGTAGAAGCAAATTAATATGAAAAAGAAATTAAGTTACAGGGATAAACTATTAGAACTTGCTAAAATTTATGGCGTGAGAGAGATTCAGGATTATATTAAAAATAGAAAAAACTTAACTTCAGGTCAATTAGAACTAATTTTACGAAAAAATAAAATTATTATTCCAAAAGATTTTAAGACAAATTTTTTTAAAGAAAATTTTTCCAAGCCTTTGTCAAAAGTTTCAAGACAAATAGATGATTTGAAAGAAGATTCTTCAAGAGCAGTTAGTAGAGCTTCTAGAAAAATAGTTTATTTTAAAGAAGATAGCTCTAGATCTATAACTAGTTTCTTTTATAATTTATGGAGATCAATTGGTATTGTTGGTCTCAACTTTTTAAATATTTTTCCAAAACTTGGATCTGCAATCTACAATTCTGCTGGAGGTGTATTAACTGATTTATTTCATGGACTTTATAATCAGCAAATAAATAAAAGAAAAGCTGGCAAAGTTATAGTTTCTTTTTTTGTTATTGTGGGAGTTTCTACAATAATATTCTCTAGTTACAATACATTCTATAATTTAGAAAAATCTGAAGATAAACAAATAGTTAAAAAGGAAGTTAAAAAACCAAAAGCAGAAGTCAAAAAGGAAGTTAAAAAACCAAAAGTAGAAGTCAAAAAGGAAATTAAAAAACCTAAAGCAAAAGTTAAAAAGGAAGTTAAAAAGAAGGAAAAAATTGCAGAATTAATTCTGCCTGATTTAAATCTTAAAACGGAAACAGTTTTAAATTTATTTGAAGATGTTGACTATAATTTAAATACTGTAAGGTACGAAAAAATAGTAAAACCAATTTATTTTACTCAATTTCCAAAAGATCTTGATGAAATACAAAGCGTAAAATTAAAAAAAGAAACTTTTATTAAGATCGTTCTCCCTCTAGTGGTTGCAGAAAATGAAAAAATTCTTGACGACAGGTATAAGCTTAAAAAGATTATATCTAAAAAGATAACAACCGATAAAGAAAAACAGTGGTTACGACAAAAATTTTTAGAATATAAAATTAAAAAAGGAGACGTTAAGGAATTAAAAATTAGAATGGATATTATTCCTTCATCTATAGCTTTGGCTCAAGCTGCAAAAGAAAGTGGATGGGGTACGTCTCGTTTTGCATTAGAAGGAAATGCTATATTTGGTCAGTGGACTTGGAATGGAAAAGGTATAGCTCCATTGATGAGAGATGAATCAAAAAATCATAAAATTTTAAGATTCCCAATTTTAAGGGCTTCAGTTAAGGCATATAAAAACAATCTTAATACTCATAAAAGTTACATAAAATTTAGGGAAAAAAGAAAAAATTTTAGAGATAAAAATAAAAAGATCAATGGTTTGGAGCTGACTAAAACATTGGGTAATTATGCTGAGACTGGAAGCGAATATACTAAAATTTTATCACAAATTATTGTTCAAAATAGACTAACTGATTTTGAACCAGTGAAATTAGCAAACTCAGTTCCAAGAGAAGAATTAGATTTATAAAAATTATTTATCAGCAATAACAAATTGAATACCTAACCAGCGCCAAAAACCGCCCTCCTCCCTTAAAGAACAATTTATTCTTCCTCGTTCTCCAACAAATTTTTCACTAATTTTTATTTCTAAAGTATTCTTTTCAATAAAAGAGATCTTAGAATTTCTCCATTTGTTACCCTCATTTGAAAAACACGTAATTTGTTCAAGGTTACGTATATTCTCTTTGAAAAAAATTTTAACATTTGGTGGATTTTTTGACTGTATTAGATATTTGTCTTCTGGAGTTATCTTTTTATATTTAAAAGGAAGTGTTTTTACTAATGTTTTAAATCTGCTTAAGTCTCCATATTTTTCATTAATTGGAAACCTTGGAAGTTCCCATAAATCTTTAGTTTCGTCTATTACACCCGAGTGTTGTCCAAACGCATAATCAAAACCAAGATCCTTAATTATTTTTTTAAATTCTAAACTATACTCGCCAAATGGATAAGAAAAGAAATTTGAATTTTTTCCGAGTTTTTCATTAAAAATTTTAATTGATTTTAAAATATCTTCTTTAATTATTTTTGAACTTTCATCAGCGAGATATTCATGTGAGTGACTATGATTTCCGATTTCTACGTAATCTGTATTATGTAATTCTAGAATCTGATCCCAATTCATATAATTAAAAGAACCAACTTCTCTAGTGTTAACAAATAGAATAAAAGGTATTTTCATTTCTTTTAAAATTGGCCATGCGTTTTGATAAAATGACAATAAACCATCATCTATTGTTAATAAAATTTTTCTTTTTTTCTTATTCTCAAAAAGATTCTCTTTAAAATTTCTTGGGTCAATAAACTGGATTCCCTCGTTTTTAATTATTTTTATTTGTTCTCTGAATACATCTAATTGTATATTTGTTGATGGATATTTGTTTTCATTAAATCTATGGTACATTATTGATATTAATCCATAATCCTCAAAATTTTTTGCAAATAATCTCGAATATGAATTGTTTTGAGGAAATAAAAAAATTATAAATATAAAGATGATAAAAGATTTTTTAATAATAAATTGCACGGGCAAAAACGATAAAATTGGTTTAAAAATAAATAGTAATTTTTTTGTTCATGATTTTCCAACTAAAATAAAAAATAATGAAATACTAGTATCAACCATATTAAATTTAACCAATAAGCACAAAGCAATTATTGATAAAGATTTTGCAGTTCTTGTAAATAATGGCCCCGGCAGCTTTTCAACTATACGAGTAGCCTTGGCGGTAGCAAAAGGAATTCAAATATCGAATAATGTTGAGCTATTTGGGTTTAAGGATGAGGATTTATCCCAATTTAACCTTGAAAATATTGAAGTTTTAATTAATAAAAAGTTAATTGAAAAAAAATTGATAAAACCATTATATTTAAGTTAAATTAATAAAATATGAATGCTATTGAAGAGAAATGTAAATTAAAAGGGGTCAGGCTTACCGACCAAAGAAAAATTATAGCACAAGTTATGTCTGACTCTAAACAAAAGTATGGCACAAAAGATCACCCAGATGTTGATGAATTGCATAAAAGAGTTACAGAAGTTGATGACAAGATTAGTATCGCAACAGTTTATAGAACAGTAAAATTATTTGAAGAGTCAGGAATTGTTGAGAAACACGATTTTAAAGGTGGAAAAGCTCGATATGAACAATCACCAGATGAACATCACGATCATTTAAT
>NHHC02000029.1 GCA_002169935.2 Candidatus Pelagibacter sp. TMED153
CTGGAAGATTTGGTCCTTACTTAAAATGTGAAAATAAATCAGCAAGATTAGAAAATGTTGAAGAAATTTTTACGATTGGTATTAATCGAGCTATTACAATGATTGCAGAAGCAAAGCCTGGTCGAATATCTTCATCAATGATAAAAGATCTCGGTGAGCATCCAGAAGATAAAAAGCCTGTTAGAGTAATGAAAGGACAGTTTGGGCCCTATATTAAATACAAGTCTCTTAATGCCACAATCCCTGAAGAAAAAGACCCAAACGAATTAACTATGGAAGAGGCTTTAATACTGATAGAAAAAAGAAGAGAATATGATAAATCTAAAAAGAAAGGAAAACGAAAATGAAAACTATAATTATAAGTTTGTTTACTATTTTATTTGCAATTAATTTAAATGCAGCCGAAGAGCCCTGCTCTCAGTATAAAAAGTATTTTCCTGAAGTTTTTAAATATAATGAGTGCATGAAAAAACTAAAGGCGGAAGGAAAACTACAAAAAAAAGATAGTAAAAATGTAGAGTTAATAAAAAATAAATCTAAATCGATAAAAGAAAAAGCGGACAAAATTTTAAAAAAACTAAATACTGAATCAACACTTACAGATTGGATTAAAAAAAAGAAAAACTAAATGAATAGTGAAGAAAAAAAATTGCAAGAATTAAATTTAAAACTTCCTGATCCTAAAGATCCAGTGGGTTCTTATGTTGCTTCAAAAACAATTGGAAATCTTCTTTTTATATCTGGGCAAATTTCTATTAATGAAAACGGAGAATTAATTAAAGGAAAAGTTGGAATAGATTTAAATACAGAAGAAGGCTACGAAGCTGCAAAAAGATGTGGTTTAGCTATAATTTCACAAGCTAAAAAAGCGTGTAATAACGATTTATCAAAAATAAAATCATGCATAAAACTAACGGGATATGTCAATTCTGCTGATAATTTTATAGAGCAGCCTAAGGTTATAAATGGCGCTTCAGAAATTATTGCTAAAGTTTTAGATAAAAAAGGTTTACATACTAGAGCAGCAATTAGCTCAAATAGTTTACCATTAGGTGTTGCTGTTGAAGTTGACGCTATATTTGAAATTAATTAGTATTAGGTCTTCCTATAGAATAATATTTGTAATTTTTTTTCATCATTTCATCAATATTATATAAATTTCTAAGATCATAAATTTTTAAATCTCGATTTTTATTTATTTTTTTAAAATCAATAATTTTAAATTCGTCCCACTCAGTGTGTAAAATTATCAAATCAGCATTTTTACAGTTATTTTCAATATTTTTTTCAAATCTACAATTTTTTAATTTTTTGAATTGATCTTTAACACCTGTTGGATCATAATAAGTAATTTCTGCTCCCTTTTTACAAAGATAAGGTATCATTTTAAGACTAGAAGAGTCTCTCATATCGTCAGTATTTGGTTTAAATGTAACACCCAAAAAGGCAATTTTTTTGTTTTTTATTTTAAATTTAAGAATTTTATTGATCTTTTTTATCAGTAAATTAATTCTATCACTATTAGATTTAATTACAGATTTGACAACAGAAAGATCAATTTTATTTTTTTCTGCAGCTGAAACTAATCCTTTAGTGTCTTTAGGAAAACAAGAGCCTCCATAAGCTGGCCCGGCTCTTAGAAATCTACCTCCGATTCTACTATCAGACCCCATTCCTAAAGAAATATCTTCTATATTAACTCCTAATTTTTCACAAAGGTTAGCCATTTCATTTATAAATGTTATTTTAGTAGCTAAAAAACCATTAGAGGCATATTTAATTAGCTCGGCACCTTTTCTAGATACTGTAAAAAATTTTGAACCTTTATTTATTATAGGTTTATAAAGAGTCTCCATTACTTTAAAAAACTTTTTATTATTTGAACCAATAACAATTCTGTCAGGATATCTAAAATCTCTTATTGCTTCTCCCTCTCTTAAGAATTCAGGGTTAGATAAAACTTCAAAGTTTTTCCTTTTTTTTTTTTTGATTATTTTCTCTATTTCGTCTCCTGTTCCCACTGGTACGGTTGACTTTGTAATAATAATTTTTTTATTTTTTGTTACTGAAATTATTTCTTTGATACATTTATAAACGTAGGATAAATCCACTTTTAAGGATCCTTTTTTATTAGGAGTTCCAACACAAATAAATATTATATCTGACGAATTAACAGCTTTTTTTAAGTTAGTAGTAAAAATTAATCTTTTAGCTAAATAGTTTTTTTTAATTAATTCATTCAGTCCAGGTTCGTAAATAGGAGATTTTCCTGAATTTAGTTTGTTTATTTTTGATGCATCTTTATCAACACAATAAACTTGATTTCCTATATCAGCAAAACATGTTCCACTAACTAAGCCAACATAACCTGTCCCTATCATACATAATTTCATTTTTTTTCCATTTTTATTTCTGTTCCTGATTTAATATATCCTTTTAAAGTGCCACAATCTAAATATTTACCTCTAAAAATGTTTCCATAAAATTTATTTTGCTTACGAATAAGATTTTTAATTGCATCTGTAATATGTATCTCACCTCCTTGACCTGGTTTAAGTTTTTTTATTTCAGCAAATATTTTAGACGGTAAAATATATCTTCCTATAATCGCAAAATTTGATGGCGCTTTTTTGATAGAAGGTTTTTCAATAACATCTTTGATTTGAAAGTATTGTTTTTTTTTATCTTTTATTGATAGAATTCCCCATCGACTTAAAGTTTTTTTGTTTACTCGTTTAGTAGCTATTATTGAACTTTTAAGTTTTTTGTGTAGTTTTATCATTTCTCTTGAACAGTTCTTATTTATTATTAGATCATCGGGTAATAACATTAAAAAAAAATTACCTTTAATATATTTTTTACATCTTAATACAGCGTCTCCAGTTCCATTTGGTTTATTTTGATAAACAAATTTAATCATTTTTTGATACCTTTTTATTTTCTTAAATTCCTCTATCAGTCTTTTGTCTTTCTTTTTTTTTATAATTTTTTTATAAAAAGAGTCGTTAAAAAAATACTTTTTTATACTGATTTTATTTTTAGATATTACAAATATGAATTCTTTAATTCCAGACTCCAGACATTCTTCTAAAATGTATTCAAGATTAGTTTTTCCATTTATTGGTAATAGTTCCTTTGGAATAACACTCGTTAAAGGAAGCAGTCGAGTACCTAAACCGGCTAAAGGAATAATTGCTTGTTTTATCATATGATTCTTATAATAGTTATTATCATTACAATAAAGAAATGAAAATATTTAAAAACAAGCATAAATTATATAATGAGATTATAAATGATAAATTCATATCTTTTGTGCCAACTATGGGCGGTTTACATAAGGGACATATTTCACTAATAAAAAAATCTAAAAAGTTCAAAGGAAAAATATTAGTTTCAATTTTCGTTAATCCCAAACAGTTCGATAAAAAAAAAGATTTCAATAATTATTATCGTAACATTAAAAAAGATCTCAAAGTTTTAAAGAAATTAAATATTGATTACGTTTACTTGCCAAATATAAAAGATATTTTTTCTTTCAGAACTAAAAATAAAGTTTATTTAGATAAATTTTCAAATAAACTGTGTGGTAAATTTAGAATAGGTCATTTTAAAGGTGTAGTTGACGTAATAAATAGATTTTTAGAAATAATAAAGCCTAAATTTATATTTCTTGGAATAAAAGATTTTCAACAATTATATTTGATAAAAAAACACATCTTAAAGAGAAAAATTCCTACAAAAGTAATTTCATGTAAAATTGTAAGAGAAAAAAATGGTATTGCATGCTCAACTAGAAATAAAAATTTAAATCAAAAACATTTAAAGATTGCTTCTAAAATATATAAATACCTATCAAAAGTTAAGCGTGGATCTTATAAAAAAGTATCAAATATTAAGGGTGATATAATGAATTTTGGCGTTAAAAAAATTGATTATTTAGAATTTTATAATTTAAAAACTCTTAATAAATCAAATAAAATAAACAAGAATAATAAAATTTTTATTGCCTATTATTTAGGACACACACGCTTAATAGATAATATCTAATTTATAAAATAATAGGCTCCTAAGCCTAAGAAAGATAAAAAACCAATTACATCTGTTATAGTTGTAACAAAAACACTTGAAGCTAACGCAGGGTCAATATTCATTTTCTTTAAAGAAACTGGAACTAATATACCAAACAACCCTGCTACTATCATATTCAAAACCATAGAAATTCCTATTAATATGGATAAACTGATTTCTTTAAACCAAAAATGAACAATAATAGCTGTTATAATAGCAAAAATTATCCCATTTAAAATTCCAATAATAAATTCTTTTCCTACAACACGATTAAAATTACTCGAAGATAATTCTTTTTTTGCAATAGCTCTAATAGTTACTGCTAAAGTTTGCATTCCTGCATTTCCTCCCATAGAAGCAACAATTGGCATTAAAAAAGCCAAAGCAACCATTTGTTCTATTGAGGCTCCAAAATTACTTATGACCCAAGTAGCAAGTAAAGCGGTAAATAAATTTAATAAAAGCCAATTAAATCTTCTTTTTGTTTTAATAAGAACACTGTCAGTTATTTCTTCGTCACCTACCCCAGCTAATCTTAATGCATCTTCTTCTGCTTCTTCTTGAACAACTGTCACTACATCATCAGCCGTGATCATACCAACTAATTTGTTGTCTTTATTTACTACACCAGCTGATATTAAGTTATAGCTTTCGAAAGTATGTCCGACTTCTTCTTTATCCATATTGACTGATATTAAAACTGGCATTTCTGTCATAATAGAATTCATTTTTGAATCTCTAGGAGTCCGGAGCACTCTTGAAGAAGGGACTGTCCCTACAGGTTTAAAATCATTATCGACAATAAAAATTTCTAAAAATTCTTTAGGCAGATCCTTATTTTCTCTTAAATAATCTATTGTTTGACCAACACTCCAGTTACTAGGAACTGCTGTAAATTCCCTTTGCATAATTCTAGCTGCTGAATCTTCTGGATAACTTAGTCCCTCTTCTAAGAGAAATTTATCTTTAGGTGGTAATTTTTCTAAAACTAATTCCTTTTTATTTTTTTCTAAATTTTCTAGAATTTTTATTGAGTCATCGGACTCTAATCTCTTAATAATGTTAATTATTGATTCAGTTGATAAAAGTTGAAGAACTTCACTTTGAATAGACTCGTTTAACTCAATAAAAATATCAGGATCAATATTAAATTCCTCTAGTTCAATAAGTTTAGTTCTTGTTTCATTGGATAAATTTTCTATTAAATTTGCTACATCTGATTCATGTAGATCCTTCAAAGTTTGATTAATAAACGTTATGTCCGAAGACTGTATTTTTTCAGAAAAAGTATTAATAAATTCTTTATTAAAATCGAGATTGACCTTTTTATTTCCTGTTGATTTAACTAGAGTCATATGTGCCTCTGATTGTTTTTTTGAGACTAATAGTGCATAAAATGATAAAATTCAAACTAAATGAGCATAGAAATCAAAATAAGTAAAAGACGTATTTCCTACAAAATTGCTATGAAATTTCTTTTTAATCGTGTCGAAAAAGTTAAGATGAACAAAGATAAAGAACTATTGTGGATTTTAGAACACCCTCTTACCTTCACTGCAGGTATAAGATCTAATAAAAATGAAATTAAAGATAAAAAGATTAAGATTATTAATACAAATAGAGGAGGAAAAATCACTTTACATAATCCTGGTCAAAAGATTATTTATTTTGTGTTAGATTTAAATAAGAGAAAAAAAGATATTAGAAAGTTAATAGCCACAATAGAAAGAAGTATTATAGAGTTTTTATGGATTTATAAAATTAAAGGAAAGAATGACAAGAAAAACATTGGTATCTGGGTAAATGAAAAGAAAATAGCAGCAATAGGTTTAAGAGTTTCCAAATGGATCGCATATCACGGATGTTCAATAAATATAAATAATAATCTTAATCAATACTTAAAGATTATTCCTTGTGGAATTGACAATCAAAAAATAACCTCTGTATACAATGAAAATAGAGTAGAAATTAAAAACATAGAAAAAAAATTAACAAATATATTTATCAAAAATATAAATAAAATCTAAAATTCACTCTTTAAAAAGTCCTCAAAATTTTTATTGTAATTAGCTTTAAAGTTATATTGAATATTGTTAATTATAAACTTAATTTTGTAAGCATGTAACATAAGATTGTTATATCTTTTTTTTCTTTTATTTGCTTTTCTATTTATAAAATACTTATTATCTCCCACAATAGGGTTTCCGATATTATAAAGTTGTTTTCTTAATTGATGTTTTCTTCCTGTTATTGGATTTAGCTCTACATAAGAGTATTCATTTGAAAATTTTAAAACTTTTAAATGAGAAATCGCTTTTTGAATTATCTTCTTATTTTTATCGTAAGAAATCAAATTGTCTTTAAGCGTGTCTTTAGATTTTGATATTTTTCCATACGTTAATGCAACATATGTTTTATGTATTTTTCTTATTCTAAAAAGCGATGTAAACAATTGGGCATACTCTCTTGTTTTAGCAACAATCAATATACCGGATGTTTCTTTGTCTAGTCGATGAACTATGTATGGTTTTTGATTTTTAAAGTATTTTGTATCTTTTAGTAAATCAATAATATTTTTAAAAGATTTTGTTCCTGACTGAACGGGTATACCTGCTGGTTTATTTATAACTACAAAATTTTCATTGTTTTCGATTATATAATTTTCGTAACTACTAAGTTCTTTTTTGGACGGTTTATATTTTAGTAATTTGGGTTTATTATTTGCCTTAAATCTAGCAATATCATAAACGTCTACAATATCTCCAAACTGTACTCTATAAGACGATTTTACTTTTTTTCTATTAATCTTAACCTTATTAAGCCTAATAATTTTTTCTATCAACGACTGTGGAATGTTTATTATATTTGCTTTAAACCACTTATCAAAACGTGAATTTTGATAATTTTTTTCAACGGTATAGGTTTTTGGCATGTATAGCTGAATTTATTTGCTAGCTACTTTTTTAGTCTCAGACTCTTTTTCTTTTTTTTCAACTTTCTTAGGTTTGTCAATTTTTTTTGCTTCTGGATTTCTATCAACCAATTCGATAACAGCCATAGGCGCATCATCTCCTGTTCTAAAACCAGCTTTTAAAACACGTGCATATCCACCTTTTCTAGCGCTATATCTCTTTGATAATTCTGTAAAAACTTTTGTGACTGACTGCTTGTCCTGTAGTTTTGAAAATAATCTTTTTTTATTACTTAATATATTTTTTTTTCCAATTGTGATCACTTTGTCGATCTTTGGTTTCAATTCTTTTGCTTTTGGTAAAGTGGTAATTATCTGTTCATATTTTATCAGAGAATTAAGCATGTTTTTAAACAAAGCTTTTCTGTGTTCTCCTGTTTTATTTAATTTTCTATAGCCAATTTTATGTCTCATTAATAGTTATTTTCTTCAAGTTTTTTTGACAATTCTGCAATATTGTCTGGTGGCCAATTAGGAATTTCCATACCCAAGTATAAAGACATTGTATTTAACACTTCTTTTATTTCGTTAAGCGACTTTCTTCCAAAGTTTGGTGTTCTTAACATTTCTGGTTCTGTTTTTTGAACTAAATCTCCAATGTAGATTATATTATCATTTTTAAGGCAATTCATTGATCTAACAGATAATTCTAATTCTTCGACTCTTTTTAATAAATTTCTATTAAATTCTGGTTCTGAAGACTTCACTTCTTTAACTATTTCTTGTGGATCTTCAAAATTAACAAACATTGATAATTGATCCTGAAATATTCTTGCAGAATAAGCTATTGCATCTTCAGCCGCAATAGTTCCATTAGTCTCAACAGTCATAATTAACTTATCGTAATCAAGGGCACTACCAGCTCTTGTATTTTCTACTGTAAAAGAAACTTTTTTGACTGGGCTAAACAAAGAATCTATAGAGATTAATCCTAACGGACTATCTTCTGACCTATTTTTAGGTGCAGCTACATAACCTTTTCCATTAGTTATCATTAACTCCATATGAAAATTAGTTTTTTCATCTAGATTACAAATAGTTTGTTCTGGATTCAAAATCTCTATTTCAGATACAAGTGTAATGTCTTTGGCTTTTACCTCTTTAGGTCCTTTAATATCTAAAATAATTTTTTTTGGGCTAGTAGATGAAGATTTTATTGCAAGATTTTTTACGTTCAGCACAATATCAGTTACATCTTCTCTTACACCTTTTATTGATGAAAATTCGTGGAGAACTCCATCTATTTGAATTGCTGTGACTGCCGCTCCTTGAATAGATGAGAGTAAAATTCTTCTTAAAGAATTGCCAATTGTTTGACCAAATCCTTTTTCTAATGGTTCAGCTACGACTTTAGCAATTGTTTTGTCTTCGTTACTTGTGATATCCAGTTTATTTGGTTTAATTAAAGCTTTCCAATTTTTATCTATAACGTTTGGTGTAGTCTGCATTTATACTCTCCTTCTTTTGGGTGGTCTGGCGCCATTATGTGGCATGGGTGTTGTATCTTTTATTGATAATATTCTAAAACCTCTTGATTGTAATGATCTTAAAGCAGTTTCACGTCCTGAACCTGGTCCTTTAACTTGAACTGTTAATGTTCTTAATCCTAACTCATATGCTTTTGCTCCTGCATCATCTGCAGCTATTTGAGCTGCATAAGGAGTTGATTTTCTTGAACCTTTAAAACCTTTTGATCCCGCAGAAGACCACGAAACAACATTTCCACTTTCATCGGCTATAGAAATAATTGTATTATTAAAAGTTGAATAAACATAAGCTATTCCTGACGTTATATTTTTCTTAACTTTTTTCTTTTTAGTAAATTTACTTTCTTTTTTTACTATTTCATCTTTTTTAACGTCAACTTTTTTTATTGATTTTTCTACTTTTTTATTCATTAATATTTATTAAATTATTTTTTAAGAGGTGTTAGTTTTTTTCCTGCAATAGCTATCGCCTTACCTTTACGAGTTCTAGCATTGCATTGAGTTCTTTGCCCCCGTACTGGTAATTTTTTTTTATGTCTTGTCCCTCTATAACAAGCTAAATCTACTAAACGTTTAATATTTACTGAAACTTCTCTTCTTAGATCTCCTTCAACTTTATGATTAGCGTCTATGAATTCTCTAATTTTCAACACTTGCTCTTCTGTTAATTCATTAACTCTCTTTGAAGAAGGTATGTTTAATTTCTCACAAATTTTCTTTGAAGAAAATGGACCAATCCCATGAATATAGGTTAATGCTATACTTACAACTTTATTTTGTGGAATGTTGATTCCTGCTATACGAGCCATATTATAATGAGTTAAAGTTCCAAGTGCGTATTTATATTGCCTAAATACTTAAAGTCAACCCTCGATGGAGTCAATAATTTGGCTAATTTCAGCATTAATTTCAGGTATTGAGCTTTCTCCATTGATTGATTTAAGTAAATTCAAATCTTTATAAAATTCTATTAGAGGATTTATATTTTTCTCATAAGTTTTGAATCTTTTAATAGCTATTTGCTCAGTATCATCAACTCTTTTTTCTAAGGTTCGTCTTTGTGAAATTCTCTTTTTAATTGTCTCTAAAGATACTGATAATTTTAAAACTAAATCAACTTTTTGTCCATACTTTCCAAGTAATTCATTTAGAGTTTTAGCTTGAATTAGGTTTCTTGGGTAACCATCAAAAACAAATCTATTTTTATATTTTTTATCTGAGATAAAATTTTCGACTAATTTCTTAACAATATCATCTGAAACTAATGAGCCTGAATTAATTATTGATGATATTTCTTTTCCTAATTCAGTTTGATTGCTGATTTCATTTCTAAGAACTTGTCCCGTAGATAATTGATGTAAATTGTATTTATTTACAATAAAATCTGCTTGAGTGCCTTTTCCAGCTCCTGGTGGGCCAAATATAATTAGATTCATAAAGCTAATTATTTTCCAAATTTAGTCTTTCTAATTAAGGACTCATACTGTGAACTCATTAATCTAGTTTGAACTTGAGTTACAGTATCCATCGCAACAACTACAACAATTAAAATTGAAGTACCTCCTAAATAAAAAGGAATTGGATATTTAGCAATTAAAAATTCAGGCATTAAACAAACAAAAGTAAGATATAGAGATCCAACAGTTGTTAATCTAATCAAAATACTTTCAATGTATTCGGCAGTTCGTTCTCCTGGTCTAATTCCTGGTATATAGCCTCCATATTTTCTTAAATTTTCTGATGTTTCTTTGGGATTAAATACAATTGAAGTATAAAAAAAAGAAAAAAATATAATACCAGATGCGTATAGTAACATGTATAAAGGTTGCCCTTGAGTAAACATTGATGAAATCTTTATAAATAAATCAGACTCTGTAAATCCAAAATTTGAGACTGTAACAGGTAATAGTAACAACGCAGAAGCAAATATAGCTGGAATAACTCCTGCAGTATTTATTTTTAAAGGTAAATGAGAAGAGTCTCCACCATACATCTTATTTCCTACTTGTCTTTTAGGATAATTAATTAAAATTTTTCTCATTGCTCTCTCAAAAAACACAATGAACAATACTGTAAATATTACTAAAATAAATATTCCTACAATCATCAAAGCTGATAAGGCACCAGTTCTACCTAATTCAAATGTTGAAGCTAAAGCTCTAGGTATCTCTGCTACTATGCCAGAAAAAATTATTAATGAAATACCATTTCCTACTCCTCTTAATGTTATTTGTTCTCCCAACCACATTAAAAATGTTGTTCCTGCAACTAAAGAAATTGTAGTAATAATTCTAAATCCCATTCCTGGTTCAATAACCAAATTGCCAGCATTCTCTAAACCAACCGAAACTCCATAGCCTTGCAGACAAGCAATTAAAACAGTTCCATATCTTGTTATTTGAGTAATTTTTTTTCTTCCTATTTCACCTTGTTCCTTTAAGTTTTTAAAATAATCTGACACTCCTGTTAATAGCTGAACTATTATAGAGGAAGAAATATACGGCATTATCCCTAAAGCAAAAATTGCCATTCTAGTTACAGCTCCACCAGAAAACATGTTGAACATTCCTAACAATCCTTTTTGACTTGAGGCCATAATCTCTTTTAAAGCCAAAGGATCTATTCCAGAAAGAGGAACGTACGTGCCCAATCTGTATACAATTAAAAGTAATACGGTAAATAAAATTCTATTTTTAAGGTCTTTCGCCTGACTAAAAGCTCCTGTAGGGTTTAAATTTTCACTAGACATATTTAATTATTTTTTAATAATATTTAACTTGCCACCTACTTTTGTAATCTTTTCTTGAGCTTGTTTTGACGCAAAATGAGCTGTGATATCTATTTTTGTCTTTAACTCACCGCTTCCTAGTATCTTTAATTTCAAGTATTTTTTATTAATCAGTTTATTTTTTTTTAAAGATTTTAAGTCTAATAAAGATTTAAATTCATCTTTATTTTTTTCATAAATATTTTGAATCTTAGATAAGTTTAATATTGCTATATTATCTCTCTTTAATGTTTTAAAACCTCTCTTTGGTAAACGTCTATAAAGAGGCATTTGGCCACCTTCGAAACTTTTGATAGCCACGCCAGATCTAGACTTTTGACCTTTGTGACCTCTTGAAGAAGTTTTACCTCTACCTGAGCCTATTCCTCTTCCTACTCTTGTTTTTTTTTTATTATTCTTTGCAAGATTATTTAATTCCATTACTATTTAACCTCTCTTTTTAAAACTATTTCAGATATTTTTTTTCCTCTAATTGCGGATAAAATTTTTGGTGAATTCTGAGATCTTAATCCATTAATGCAAGCTTTTAATACGTTGTGGGGATTTGCTGAACCAAGAGATTTAGCCACTACATCTTGAATTCCTAAAACTTCACATACTGATCTTATTGCGCCACCAGCAATAATTCCTGTTCCTGCTGGTGCAGTTCTCATAAAAACCTTTCCTGAACCATTTTTTCCTTTTACATCATGATGTAATGTCCTTCCTTCTTTCAAAGGAATTTGAATAAGATTTCTCTTAGCAACTTCAGTTGCTTTTCTTATAGCGTCTGGAACCTGTTTAGATTTTCCTTGACCAATTCCAACAGAACCTTTTTGGTTACCAACAACCATTAAAGCAGCGAATCCAAATCTTCGACCACCTTTTACAACTTTAGTAATCCTGTTAATGGCAACTAACTTTTCTTTTATATCGCTTTCTACTTTTCTATTATCAGCCATATTAAAATTTTAACCCATTTTTTCTTAATGTTTCTGCAAAAACTTTTACTCTACCATGATATTTGTACTGGCCTCTATCAAAATAAACTTCATTAATATTTTTTTCTTTAGCTCTTTTTGCTAATACTTCCCCTATTAAAGTAGACTTTTCTATTTTTTTAATTTTATTTTTTTTTAGTTCTTTTTCATTTGAAGAGGCAGAAACTAAAGTTGCATTTTTAATATCATCTATTATTTGAGCAGAAAGATTTTTTAATGATTTTGATACTGAAATTCTATATCTACTTCTATTAACTTTTTTAAGTTTTTTTCTATTTCTAAATTTTCTTTTGATTTTATTATTATTTTTTTTCATTATTTTTTCTTACCTTCTTTTCTTAAAACAAACTGGCCCTTTTCTTTTATACCTTTGCCTTTATAAGGCTCAACAGGCTTAAGACTCTTAATATCGGCTGATGTTTTTGCCACTAGATCTTTATCTACACCATTAATTTTAATAATCGTTTGTTTTTCTACTGTAATCTTTATATCTTTTGGTATTTTAAAATTAACATCGTGACTGAAACCAATTTGTAGATTTAAATTTTCACCTTTTAAGTTTGCTCTAAAACCTACTCCGTTTAGTTCTAATATCTTTTCATGGCCTGAAGAAACTCCTGTTATAGCATTATTTATTAGACTTCTATAAGTCCCCCACATAATAGAAGTTTTTTTATCAATATCTTTATTTAAAGGTAGAATCTGAAATTCATTCTCACTTAATAATTTTGATGAAAAAATTTTATCATTTATTGTTAAAGTTTTGGATCCTTTAGGGCCTTTAATAAGTAAGTTTGAACCTTCAATTTTAATTGAAGACTCTTTGGGTATAGTTATATTTTTTTTTCCTATTTTAGACATTAGAATATCCTACAAATTATTTCTCCACCAACATTGTTCTTTCTAGCTTCAGAGTCAGTCATCACTCCTTTGGGAGTAGAAAGAATAGCTAGACCAAGTCCATTCATTACTCTTGGAATACTGGTAGCTCTTGAATAAACTCTCCTACCTGGTTTTGAAATTCTTTTTATTTCTTTAATTACTGGATCACCTTCATAGTATTTAAGATTTATTTTTAAGTTTATCTTATTGTTTTCTGATTTTTCAATGTAATAATCTTTGATATAACCTTCATTTTTCAAAATTTCTAATATATTTCTTCTAAAATTAGATGAAGGTATTTCTATTGAATTTAAAGATCTCATTTGACCATTTCTAATTCTTGAAAACATATCTCCTATTGGATCTGTTAATGTCATGATGCTCCTACCAGCTCGATTTAGTTATTCCAGGAATTTTACCAGAAGACGCCATGTCCCTTAGTGCAATTCTTGATATTTTTAATTTTCTATAAACACCGTGAGGTCTACCTGAAACCTCACAGCGATTTCTTACTCTTATCTTTGCAGAATTTTTAGGCATTTTATTTAATTTTAGCTGTGCAGCAAATCTTTCTGATAATTCTAATTTTTTATTTTTTATTATCTTCTTTAAAGCTGCTCTTTTGTTTGCATACCTTTTTACTAATTTCATTCTTTTTAAATTTTTTTGTATTGCGCTTGTTTTTGCCATTTTTACCTCAGTTTTTGTTATTTTTTAATGGGAAATTAAATTCTTTAAGTAATTCTAGAGCTCCTTTTTTAGTCTTACTAGAAGTTACAATTGTTATATCTAAACCTCTAATTTTATCCACTTTGTCAAAATTCACTTCTGGAAATATTATATGTTCTTTGATTCCAAATGAATAATTACAAGATTTATCTATTCCCTTAGATGTCAATCCTCTAAAATCTTTAATTCTAGGAAGTGCAATATTTATCAATCTATCGATAAATTCATACATTTTATAAGATCTTAAAGTAACTTTAACTCCAGCATTAGACCCTTTTCTTGTTTTAAAATTAGATATAGATTTTTTAAATTTAGTAATTATTGGTTTTTGACCTGCTATCAATGCCATATCATCTACGCAAGATTTAAGTTTTTTGCCGTCAGAAGCATCTTCACCTAAACCCATATTTAAAATAATTTTTTGTATTTTAGGCACCTCATGTTTATTTTTAAGATTGAGAGTGCTCATAAGTTTGCTTACAATATCTTTGTTATAAGTTGTTTTTAATCTTGGTATCATTTTTTAACTACCTTTTCTTTTGATTTTTTATTTAGATCAATATTTTTAATATTAGACTGATGAATAAAATTTTCTTTAGAGACTATTCCGCCTTTATTTTCTTTAGTTGGTTTCAAATGTTTTTTAATCATATTAATAGATTTAACTTTAATTTTATTTAACTTCCTATTTATTTCTAAAATCTCTCCTGTTTTACCTTTGTCTTTACCAGAAATTATTTTTACTTGTGTCCCTTTTTTAAATAACATTTTAAAGCACCTCCGGAGCAAGTGAAATAATCTTAGTGTGTCCCCTTGTTCTTAATTCTCTTGTTACTGGTCCAAAAATTCTAGTGCCGATAGGTTCACCCTTTTCATCGGTTAAAACTACAGCATTTGTGTCAAATTGAACTTTTGATCCATCGTCTCTATAAATCTCTTTTCTTGTCCTTACAACTACTGCTTTGTGAACTGCTCCCTTTTTAACTTTACCTTTAGGTATCGCATCTTTAACACTAATAACGATTAGATCACCAACCGAGGCATACCGTCTTTTAGAACCACCTAACACTTTGATGCATTCAACCCTCTTTGCGCCAGTGTTATCTGCTACCATTAATTCTGTTTGTACTTGAATCATTATTTCATCACCTGCCAAGTTTTTTTCTTTGAAATTGGTTTGCATTCTATAATTGCAACTTTTTCACCTTCTTTAAATTTATTTGACTCGTCATGAGCATGATACTTTTTTGTTCTTTTTATTACTTTTCCATAAAATGGATGTTTAAATTTTCTTGTAACTTCAACAACAATAGTCTTGTTGTTTTTTGCACTAGTTATTATTCCTTTTAAAACTTTTTTTGTCATTTGTTGTTTTTAATGTTTGTATACAATCTTGCTATATTTTTCTTAATTTCATTATATTGAGCTGGATTGTTGATTTGATTATTNACTTTCTTAAATCTAATATTGAACAANTCTTTCTTTAAAGTTTGTATTTTTTTTTCTGCNTGNTCTTTTGTCAATTTTTTATCTTCTTTTTTTTTAGCCATGGTTATCTTCTTACAAATTTAGTTTTAATAGGAAGTTTTGCAGANGCTTTGTAAAGAGCAATTTTNGCCACTTCTTCTGTAACTCCATCTACTTCAAATATTATTCTTCCTGGTTTTACTCTACATGCATAATATTCTGGTGAACCTTTTCCTTTACCCATCCTTACTTCAGTGGGTTTTTTTGATACTGGTATATTTGGAAATATTCTTGTCCATACTTTTCCAGTTCTTTTCATATATCTAGTTAAAGCAACTCTAGCTGCTTCGATTTGCTTACCAATAATTCTGTCAGGTTGCATCGCTTTAAGACCAAATTGTCCATAATTTAATTGAACTGCTCTTGATGCTTTTCCATGTATTCTTCCTTTGAACGCTTTTCTATATTTAGTTCTTACTGGCTGTAGCATTTTTAACCCTTTCCTTTTTTTCTTTTTCTACGTCTTTTGCCATTAATTCTCCTTTATAAATCCAAACTTTAACACCAATTATTCCATAAGTGGTCAAGGCTTCCGCAAAACCATAATCGATATCAGCTCTTAAAGTATGAGATGGAATACTTCCTTCTCTAAGCCATTCTGTTCTAGCTATTTCATTTCCTGCCAATCTTCCGCTTAACATAACTTTTATTCCTTTAGCGTTCAATCTCATGGCTGATTGCATTGCTCTTTTCATTGCTCTTCTGTAAGCTATTCTTTTAACTAATTGTTGAGCAATATTTTCTGCTACTAAATTTGAATTCAACTCAGGTTTTTTAATTTCTTTAATGTTAACATTCACATCACTTTTAGTAATTTTCATTATATTCTTTTTAATTTTTTCAATATCTGCGCCTTTTTTTCCTATAACGAATCCTGGTCTAGAAGTATGAATTGATACTGTGCATTTTTTTGAAGACCTCTCTATCATTATTTCTGAAACACCAGAATTGATAATATTATCTTTTATATATTTTCTTATCTTAAAATCTTCTATTAAGAATTTTCCAAAATCTTTTTTCTTTGCAAACCAAGTGGAGTCCCAGCCTCTATTAATACCCAGTCTTAGACCTATTGGATTAATTTTTTGTCCCATTATTTATTTTCCTTTTTTTCTTTTTTTTCTTCTAAAACGATTGTTATTCTACTAAATGGCTTTTTTATTGGACTGGCCCTTCCTTTTGCTCTGGGTCTAAATCTTTTCATTACAATTGATTTACCAACATAAGCTTCTTTTACAAATAAATTATCAATATCATATTGATTGTTATTTTCTGCGTTTGAAATAGCAGACTTAACAGTTTTGCTAACATCCTTAGCTATTCTTTTTCTTGTAAACTCTAAATCTCTTAAAGCTAAGTCTACTTTTTTTCCTTTAATAAAATTTAATACTAAAGACAGTTTTCTAGGACTTGATCTTACATTTTTATTTATTGCCTTAACTATTGAGTTATTTTTTTGCATCACCACCTCCTGTTGGTTTAGTTGGAGTACTTGTTGTTGCTGCGGTAGCTGCTGCTTTCTTATCAGCCGGTGTATGACCTTTAAATGTTCTAGTTGGAGCAAATTCGCCCAATTTATGACCAACCATTTCTTCTGAAATTGTTATAGGTATAAAAGATTTTCCGTTATGAATCATAAAACTATGACCTACAAAATCAGGAATAATAGTAGAATGTCTTGACCAAGTTTTAATTGGTTTTTTATTTGGGGTGTCTTTCAGTTTATCAATTTTTTTTAACAAACTTGGGTGCACAAAAGGTCCTTTCCAAACAGATCTAGTCATTATTTTCTTTTCTTTCTTCTTGTTATGATAAGTTTATCGCTTCTTTGAGGTCTCCTTGTTTTTAAACCTTTAGCCGATTGTCCCCATGGTGAAACTGGACTTCTTCCTCCAGATGTTTTTCCTTCTCCTCCACCGTGAGGGTGATCTACTGGATTCATGGCAACACCTCTTGTTTGAGGCCTTTTTCCTCTCCATCTATTTCTACCTGCTTTACCAATTTTAATATTTTTTTGATCTGGATTAGAAACAGTTCCTATTGTACCTACGCAAGCACTATTAACTTTTCTTGTTTCCCCAGATGATAATTTTAAAATGGCGTAATCACCATCATATCCTGAAAGTGTTATTGATGATCCAGCTGATCTAGCGAGTTTACCGCCATTACCAGGAATTAATTCTACATTATGTATTGATGTTCCTGGGGGTATATCTTTAAGTTCTAAAGAATTACCAACTTTTATTTCTACATTTTTACCAGCCTCCACCGTATCACCTGTTTTTAAACCTTGTGGAGATATAATATAGGCTTTTGTTTTATCTTCATAAGTTATTAAGGCTATGTAAGCAGTTCTATTTGGATCATACTCAATTCTATCTACTGTAGCCTTTATATTTTTCTTTTTTCTAAAAAAATCTATAATTCTAAATTTATGTTTAGATCCTCCACCCATATGTCTAGAAGTGATACGGCCAGCATTATTTCTACCACCTGTTACATGCTGACCTCTAGTTAGCGGTTTGTACGATGGACCTTTCCATAAAGAACTTTTGTCTACTACTACAGTTCCTCTAGTAGATTTTGTATAAGGTTTAAATGTTTTTAAAGCCATCTGATTAAATTCCAGTAGTTAGATCAATGCTTTGACCTTTTTTTAAAGTTATAATTGCTTTTTTGTAACCACTTTTGTATGTTTTTCTTCCCTGTTTCATCTTAAGTTTTCTTTTTCGATTAATAATATTTACTTTAACTACATTAACCTTAAATAATTTCTCAATATTTTTCTTAATATTCTTTTTATTAGCTTTGGTATGAACTTTAAAAACTGTTTTGTTTTGTTCCGATAAAATAGTAGCTTTTTCTGTAATAATTGGGTTTCTAATTGAGTCTATATGATTAATCTTTTTCATTTAGAATCCTTTCTTGTAATTTTTTAACTGACGAATAAGTCATTATGACATTCTTAAATTTAAATAAATCATAAATATTAGTTCCTTCTTGTTTTATTAATTTCACGTTTTTAATATTTCTTGCTGATTTATTAATATTTTTTAAAGAGTCTGAGTCTGAAATTATTAATACATTCCCTAAATTATTCTTTTCTAGAAATTTATTAAACTCTTTGGTTTTTTTAACCTCTTTTTTGACATCTGCTAAGATATGTAGTTTTTTATCCATATTCTTTTTTGATAATGTTTGTGCTAATGCCAATTTTCTTACTTTTTTATTAATCTTCTTAACTTTATAAACTCTCCCCTTTGGGCCATGTGCAATACCGCCACCTACAAACAATGGTGCTTTTCTGCTAGCATGACGCGCACCTCCACTACCTTTTTGAGCAACAATTTTCACTGTTGACCCTTTAATTTCATTTCTTTGTTTAGTTTTGGCTGTTCTAGGCTTTGCATGATTTAATTGCCAATCAATTACAAATTTAATTAACTTATGGTTTACTTTTAGCTTAACCATCTTATCTGACACCTCAATCGATTCAGATTTTGTCCCATCAATATTTAATAAAGGAAACTTCATTTCTTTATTTTTTACCCTTTTTAGCTTCAGCTTTTTTTAATTTTGCTTCATACTTTTCGTTAATAGTTTTTTTTGTTACATTCTTAATAGACTCTCTTAGAAATACTGTTGTATTTTTAGAACCAGGTATTGAACCTCTTAAATATATCAAATTATTTTCTAGATCTGACTTAATAATTTCTAAATTAAGGATTGTTCTCATTTTATCTCCCATATGCCCAGCCATTTTTTTTCCTTTAAAAACCTTTCCCGGATCTTGATTTTGACCAGTAGAGCCGTGTGCTCTGTGAGAAACTGAAACACCATGAGAAGCTCTCAAGCCAGAAAAATTCCATCTTTTCATACCACCTGCAAATCCTTTACCAATCGTTTTTGATCTAACGTCTATAAATTTTTTATCTTTAAATATTTCTAGTCCTAGTTCATTTCCCTCTTTAAATTGATCGTTATTTTCTACTCTAAATTCCTTTAATATTTTCTTTGGTTCAGTATTTTTCTTTGTAAAATAGCCTTTCATTTGTTTTGTAAGTTTTGAGTTTTTTAATTTAAAAAAACCAACCTTAACTGCACTGTAACCTCTTTTTTCTTTTGTAATCACATCCAAAACTCTGCCTTTTTCTACTTTGATAACTGTTACGGGAACAGATTGCCCGCTCTTCATAAACTCACGAGTCATTCCTATTTTTGTCCCTATTAATCCTATGCTCATTTTATATTTTAATTTCTATGTCTACCCCAGAAGCTAAATCTAATTTCATTAAAGCTTCAACAGTCTGAGGTGTTGGTTCAATTATATCTATTAATCTTTTGTGAGTTCTTGATTCAAATTGCTCTCTACTTTTCTTGTCAATATGAGGAGATCTTAAAACTGTATATTTTTCTATTCTGGTTGGTAAAGGTATAGGTCCTTTAACTTGAGCACCAGTTCTTTTAGCAGTATTAACTATTTCCTCTGTTGAAAGATCAAGGATCTTATTATCATATGCTTTTAAATGTATTCTTATATTTTGATTTTCCATAATTAAGCTAATTTTTTAGTTACTTCATCCTGAACATTTTGAGGTACTTTATCATAATGACTAAATTGCATTGTATATTGTGCTCTTCCTTGAGTGGATGATCTTAAATTATTTATATACCCAAACATATTTGCTAAAGGAACAGTTGCATTAATGACTGTAGCATTACCTCTAGCTTCTGTTGAAGCAACTTGCCCTCTTCTGCTGTTTAAATCTCCAATTACATCACCCATAAAATCTTCTGGTGTTACGACTTCCACTTTCATCATAGGTTCTAAAAGTTTTAATGTTGCCTTTGTGCAAGCTTCTCTAAAACACATTCTTGAGGCTATTTCGAAAGCTAAAACACTTGAGTCTACATCGTGATGTAAACCATCTAAAATAGTAACTTTATAATCTATAACAGGAAAACCAGCTAAAATTCCACTTTCAGCTACACTTAGAACACCTTTTTCTACTCCTGGAATGAATTCTTTAGGTATTGATCCTCCTTTTATCTTATTTTCTACTTCTCGTCCTTTGCCTGGTTCTAATGGTTCTACGCTTAAAGTTACTTTAGCAAATTGACCTGATCCTCCGCTTTGCTTTTTATGAATATAAGTTACTTCTGTGGATCCTAATATAGTTTCTCTATAAGCAACTTGCGGAGCTCCAATATTTGCTTCTACTTTAAATTCTCTCTTCATTCTGTCTACAATTATATCTAAATGTAATTCTCCCATTCCTTTAATGATAGTTTGACCAGACTCCTCATCTGAAGTTACTCTAAAAGACGGGTCTTCTTTTGCTAATCTTCCTAAAGCTTCACCCATTTTTTCTTGGTCAGCTTTAGTTTTAGGTTCAACAGCAATTTCAATAACGGGATCAGGAAATTCCATTGGTTCTAGTAAAATTGGTTTATTTTCTTCACATAAAGTGTGGCCAGTAATAGTA
>NHHC02000044.1 GCA_002169935.2 Candidatus Pelagibacter sp. TMED153
CAAGCAATGGAAAAAGCTATGCAATATGCTTATCGAGATAGAAAAGCAAAAAAAAGAGAATTTAGATCTTTATGGATACAGAGAATCAATGCTGGGGTGAGAATGGAAGGTTTGACTTATGCAAAATTTATTAACGGTTTGGCTAAATCTAAGATTAAGTTAGACAGAAAAGTGTTGGCAGAATTGGCTTATAACAATCCAGAAGTCTTTAAATCTATAGTAAAAAAGGTTCAATCTTCCCTTAACTAATAAGTGTCTTTGATTTAATCTCAACTTAATATAAAAAATCATAATACCCAATGAGTGATTTAGATAAAATAAACTCTATTTTTAATGCAAAGATAGACTCAATAAAATCAAAAGATGAATTACAGAACTTAAAAACAGAATTTTTCGGTAAAAATGGTCAAATCACAAATCAGTTTAAAAATCTAGGATCTTTGTCTCCTGATCAAAAAAAAGAATTTGCCTCTAGCTTAAATAAATTAAAAGATAGTTTATCTAATCAAATTGAAGAAAAGAATTTAGAAATTGAAACAAGAGAAATTAATGAAAAATTAAAAAATGAAAAAATTGATGTAACTTTACCTATAAGATCTTACAGACAAGGAAAAATTCATCCTGTATCTCAAGTTATAGATGAAATTTCTTCTATATTTTCTGAGATAGGATTTTCTGTTGCGGAGGGTCCTGATGTTGAAACAGAGTATAATAATTTTACCGCGCTTAATACACCTGAAGATCATCCAGCGAGAGATATGCATGACACTTTTTATCTCAGTAAAGATAAAAAACTTTTATTAAGGACTCATACTTCACCAGTTCAAATAAGAAGTATGTTAAATGAAGAACCACCATTTAAAATTATAGTTCCTGGCAGAACTTATCGATCAGATAGTGACCAGACTCATGCTCCAATGTTTCATCAATTAGAAGGTCTTCATATAGATAAAAATATTACAATGGGTCATTTAAAAGGATGTTTAGATTATTTTATAAAGGAATTTTTTGAAGTTAAAAATGTTAAGATGAGATTTAGGCCAAGTCATTTTCCATTTACTGAACCTTCAGCAGAAGTAGATATCGGATATAGATTAGAGAACGGAAAAATAGTTATTGGAGAAGGAGATAAATGGTTAGAAGTTTTGGGTTGCGGAATGGTACACCCAAACGTTTTAAAAAATGTAAAAGTTGATACAAAAAAATATCAAGGTTTTGCTTTTGGTATTGGAATTGATCGACTTGCAATGTTAAAATATGGAATTAATGATCTAAGGGCATTTTTCGAAACAGATTATCGATGGATAAGTCATTTTGGCTTTGATCCTTTAGATGTTCCAACAAATTATAGAGGTTTAAGTAAATGATTATTACAATCTCTTGGCTAAGGGAACACTTACAAACAAAAGCAAGTGAAGCCAAGATAATAGATCAGCTAACTAATATTGGACTTGAGGTTGAAAATGTAAAAGAGAATTTAGGAGAATTAAGTGAATTTAAAGTTGCGAAAATTTTAAAAACAGAAAAACATCCCAATGCAGACAAATTAAAAGTTTGTGAAGTTAGCCTTGGAGACAATAGGATTATAAAAGTAGTCTGTGGAGCATCAAATGCTAGAGATGGTTTAGTAACTATCTATGCCCCTCCTGGAGCAATTATTCCTAAGACAAAGTTCAAGTTAAATATTGCTAAAATTAGAGGAGTAGAGTCCCAGGGAATGCTTTGTTCAGAAAATGAATTAAATTTATCAGATGAAAGTGATGGGATTATAGAATTAAAGAACAAGGAAAGGGAAATTGGCAAAAGTTATTTTAAAACTAAATCAGAAAAGGCCTTGGATATTGCTATCACTCCAAATAGAGCGGATTGTCTTGGAGTAAGAGGGATAGCAAGAGATCTTGCTTCATCTGGATTAGGAAGTCTTTTGAAACTAAAGAAAAAAAATTTTAAACAAACTTTAAAACAGCCTATCAAAGTATCCGTTTCTAAGGAAAAAAACCAAGGGTGTTTATCTTTTGGAAGTTGTTACATAAAAAATATTACAAATAAAGAAAGTCCAGAATGGTTAAAAAATAAAATTTTAGCTCTAGGCTTGAAGCCGATATCTGCAGTTGTTGATATTACAAATTATGTAATGTTTGATTTCAATAGACCTTTGCATGCTTATGATGCTAACAAAATAGACACAGAAATTATTGTTAGAAACTCACAAGAAGGTGAAGAATTTGAGGGATTGGATAGTGAGAAATATAAACTCAAGAAAGGAATGTGTGTTATTGCAGACAAAAGTAGCATACTTGGACTCGGAGGAGTCATTGGAGGAACAAAAACATCTACTGAGTTTGATACAAAAAATATATTATTAGAGTCCGCTTATTTTTTACCTTCATCAATTAGAAAAACAGCGCGTGAATTGAACATTAATACAGATGCTAAATATAGATTTGAAAGAGGAATAGATCCTAATTCTATAAAAGAGGGCTTAGAAATAGCTGTAGGGTTAATAATTAAGATTTGTGGCGGAGAAGCAAGCAAATTTGCTATTACTGGTCAAACATCTCAAAAGAATAAAGTTGTAGATTTTGATATTGAAAAATTTAAAGATTTAATTGGCATCTCAATTTCAATTTCTGAAACTGATAAAATTCTATCATCTTTAGGTTTTAAAGTTAAAAAAACTAAAAAAACTTTAAAAGTTGAAATTCCATCTTGGAGATCAGATGTTTCGCAAGATATTGATTTAATTGAAGAATTAATAAGGATTAAAGGATTTGACAAAATCCAAGTGATAGAACCTAAAAAAGGAAGAGAAAAAGAGACTTTGAATTTTAAGCAGAAACTGTTTCATCTTTCTCAAAGAGCTTTAGCTTCAAAAGGTTATATGGAAACAGTTACTTGGTCATTTACAGACTCAAGTATTGATAAACAATTTTCAAAAGGTGAAAAAGAAATACATATTTATAATCCTATATCATCAGATTTAGATGTTTTGAGGAGATCAATATTTTCTAATCTGTCTATTCATCTTAAGAAAAATCAAGACAGAGGTTATAGTGATCTTTCTTTTTTTGAAATAGGACCAACTTTTTTTGGAAAAAATCCTGGCGAACAGCAAATAGTTGTCGGGGGAATAAAATCTGGCCAAGTCAACAGAAAAAGCTGGTCGGATAAGGTCAGAAATATTGATGTCTTTGATATTAAAAGCGATGCATTAAGAACATTAGTTGAATTGGGTATAGATGAAAATAATCTTTTTATAAGTGATATAACAAAAAGTAGTTACCATCCTGGTCGATCAGGATCTATTAATTTAAAGTCAGATAAAGGACCACATTTAGCATATTTTGGAGAATTGCATCCAGCCATATTGAAAAAAATGGATTTTAAAGATAAAAATATATTTGGATTTGAAATTTTCTTAAAAAATATACCTAAACCTAATAAAAAAGCTAGACAAACAAAAGTCAATTATACAGTTTCAGATTTTCAAAAATCAGAAAGGGATTTTGCATTTGTAATCGATAAATATTTTAAAGTTGGTTTGCTTGAGAAATTAATTAAAGAAGTGGATGAAAATATTATTCAAAGAGTAGTTGTTTTTGACATTTTTGAAGGAGAAAATATTCCAAAAGATAAAAAATCAGTAGCTATTAATGTAACTCTTCAAGCGTTAGACAAAACTTTAAGTGAAAAAGATTTAGATCAAGTAAGCCAAAAAATAATCGAAGTCGTTAAAGAAAAAACTGGTGCAACAATCAGATCCTAATGACAGACATTAATAGAATTCGTAATTTTTCAATAATTGCGCATATAGATCATGGGAAATCTACTATTGCAGATCGAATTATTCATAAGTGTGGAGGGTTAACTGACAGAGAGATGAAAACTCAAGTTTTAGACTCTATGGATATTGAAAGAGAAAGAGGAATTACTATTAAAGCACAAACAGTAAAGCTTAATTATAAAGCGAGAGATGGAAAAGAATATATTTTAAATATCATAGACACGCCAGGTCATGTAGATTTTGGCTACGAAGTAAGTCGATCTTTATCTGCTTGCGAAGGCTCATTATTAGTAGTGGACAGCACCCAAGGTGTTGAAGCACAGACACTAGCAAATGTTTACCAAGCTTTGGAAATTAATCATGAAGTTATACCAGTTTTAAATAAAATAGATTTACCAGCATCAGATATTGATAAAACAAAAAAAGAAATTGAAGATGTGGTTGGTATTGATACATCAAATGCAATTAAATGTTCAGGAAAAACAGGCGAAGGGATTGACGACATCTTAGAAGCAATCATAAAAAATTTACCTTCTCCAAAAGGTGTCCAGGAAGAAAAACTTAAATCTCTACTAGTCGATAGCTGGTATGACAGTTATCTTGGTGTTGTTATTTTAGTGAGAGTTATAAATGGTAAAATTAAAAAAAATATGAGAATTAAGTTAATGTCTAATGGCCAAGAACATATTATTGAAAAAGTCGGCATATTTACTCCAAAGCCTAATGATGTAGAGGAGTTAAATTCAGGTGAAATTGGCTTTATAATAACTGGGATTAAATCTTTATCTGAAACAAAAGTTGGAGATACAATTTGTGATTCATCTGATCCTATAGAAAAACCGTTGCCAGGATTTAAACCAAGCAAGCCAGTTGTTTTTTGTGGCTTATTTCCTGTAGACAGTTCAGAGTATCAAAAATTAAAAGATGGATTAGGAAAACTTAAACTCAATGATTCTAGTTTTTCTTATGAAGCAGAGTCATCTAGTGCTCTAGGACTAGGTTTTAGATGTGGCTTTCTTGGGTTGTTGCACTTAGAAATTATAACAGAAAGATTGGAACGGGAGTTTGATGTAAACTTAATAACGACAACACCTGGAGTTATCTATAAAGTTCATCAAGTTAAAGGTGGAGTTATGAATTTACAAAATCCTTCTAGCATGCCAGATCCCACTCAAATTATAAAAATTGAAGAACCTTGGATTAAGGCTACCATTATAACCCCCGATGAGTATTTAGGATCAATTATAAAAATTTGCCAAGACAAAAGGGGAATTCAGACTAATTTAAGTTATTCTGGAAATCGAGCTGTGCTGTCTTATGATTTACCACTTAATGAAATTGTATTTGATTTTAACGATAGATTAAAATCTGTTTCGAGTGGATATGCAAGTTTTGATTACGAAATTACAGGTCATAAGGAAGGTGATCTGGTAAAGTTAGGTATATTAGTAAACGCTGAACCTGTTGATGCTTTAGCAATGATTATTCATAAAGATTTTGCTCAAACTACCGGAAGACAAGTTTGTGAAAAGTTAAAAGATTTAATTCCAAGACATAATTTTATGATTCCAATACAAGCAGCTATTGGAGGGAAAATCGTGGCAAGAGAATCAATTAAAGGTTTTTCCAAAGATGTTTTAACTAAAATTCATGGTGGTGGCGCAACAGATAGAAAGAAAAAATTACTTAAAAAACAAAAGAGAGGTAAAGCAAGATCTAAACAATTTGGAAAAGTAGAAATACCCCAAGAAGCATTTATTGGTGTTTTAAAAATTAGTAAAGAGAATTAGGTGGAAAAAGAGTTATATATAATTACAAATGAGAGTTTTTACTATCAAGATAAAAATTATTATTGTGATAATATTGATCTTAAGTCAATTCCTGAGGGACTAAGTAAATATAATGAAACACATATAATTGCAAGAAAGTCTAATATTTCTAGAAGTAAAAAAGTAGAAATAAAAAAAATTAAAATTTATAATAATATATTTTCTTATTTATTTTCTTTAATGAAAAGTTTTCGAAATCAAAAAAGTTGTTATTTGATTATTTCAATTTCTCCTTATACTTTTTTTGCTAGTTTACTTTTAAAAATTTTTTTTAAGAGACATTTTATATATTTAAGAAGTGACGGTTATGAGGAGTATAAGTCAATCTTAGGTTTTATAGGTCCTTTTATTTATCACCTAATGTTTTCCATTGCTTCTTTGAATAGCAACCTAATTAGTTGTAGAAAACATATTTTGAGAAATAAAAAAGGTGAAATAGTTCACCCTTCACAATTAAATGAAAAATGGTTTAAAGAGTCAAAAGACTTAAATTTTAAAAAAATTAAATTACTATATGTAGGAAGAATAAGAGTTGAAAAAGGAATTTATTCTCTCTTAGAAATTATAAAAGATTCTGAGCTAGAATTAACAATCGTCTCTCCTGAGAAAGAAACAAGACTTAAATCGCCACCAAAAAATGTAACTATTGTAAATTGTGAAAACTACAATGATTCTATAATAAAATTTTATGACGAAAATTATATTTTTATTTTGCCTTCATTTACTGAAGCTCACCCGCAAGTATTGGATGAAGCGTTAGCAAGAAATAGACCAGTAGTAATTTTTAATGAAATATCTCATGTTCTAAGGGATAGAAACGGTATTTTTATTTCAAATAGAGACATAGATTCTTTAATGAAAATTATTCAATATATAGAAAATAATTACGAAAATATTAAACAAGAAATGAAAAAAAATAAGCTACCAATGAAAGAAAATTTTATATTAGAATTAAAAAAAATTATTTTAAAAGATTAATCAATGAAAAATAAAAATATAAAGAATCCAATGATTATACTTTGCGGTGGAAGAGGAACAAGAATGGGTAAAATCACAAAAAAAATTCCAAAACCTATGATCAAAATTGGAAAAAAACCAATTATAGAACATAAAATAAGATATTATCGGTCCAAAGGAATTCAAAAATTTATTTTTTGCCTTGGATATAAATCAAAAATTTTAAAAAATTTTTTACTAAATAAAAATAAATATAAAAGTATTTTTAATGATGCAGGACTAAAACCTGGAATTCTGAAAAGAATTTTCTATGTTAAAGATTTGATTACTCAATCAACTTTAATTAGCTACGGAGATACTTTAGCAAAAATAGATTTTAAGAAATTAATTAAAAATCATGAAAAATCTAAATGTACGATAACAATTGTAGTTGCGCCTATACAAAATCCTTTTGGACTCGTAAAATGGAACTCAAAAGGAAAAGTTACTAATTTTAATGAAAAACCTATATTAAATCATTTTATCGGTTATGCTGTGATAAGTCCGAATTTCTTTAAAAAAATTGATAATAAATTTATAAATTTAAGTGATGGAAAAGGAGTTGTTAAGGCCATAAACTATTTGATAAAAAAAAAACAAGTAAATATATTTAGATTTAATGATATGCAGATAACAATTAATTCACCCGATGAATTAAAAAATGCAAAATTAAATTACAATAAATATTTTACACTATGAGCATATTGAAAAATAAAAAGATTTTAATTACTGGCGGAGCGGGGTTTATAGGCTCTCATCTTACCAAAAGATTACTTTATGAAGGAGCAAAAGTTTCTGTAATTGTTAAATATAATAGCATCATAGATTCTCCTCGATTAGTAAAAATATGGAACAAAATAAATATAATAGAAGCAGATCTACGTAACACTGACTCTGTTAGTGAGATAAAAAAAATGAACTTTGATTTGGCTTTTCATTTAGCAGCCTATAATCATGTTGGAGATAGTTTTAGACATGTTTTAGAGAATGTAAATTCCAATTTATTATCAACTATTAATTTGCTAAATCATGGTCCAAAAATAAAAAAATTTATTCACATGGGTTCCTCAGAAATATATGGAATTCAAAAAAAACTACCATTTAACATTGATGAGAAACCTAATCCAATGTCTCCTTATGGTGTAACAAAATATGCTAGCGAGTTATTTACATTATTAAAAGCCAAACAATCTAAACTAAATCTAATTTGTGTGAGACCTTTTAATACTTTTGGACCTTACCAAAGTGAAAAAGCAATTATCCCAGAAATAATTATAAAGTGTTTGCAAAACAAAGAAGTCCGAACTACCGGTGGAAAACAAACTAGAGAATTTAATTACATTGATAATATTGTAGATGGCATTTTGTTTCTAAACAGAAAAATTAATCATAGTATAGATCCTATAAACGTTGGAACTAATAAACCGATATCTATAAAAAACTTAGTAAAAAAAATTCATAAATACTCAAAATCATCTTCTAAACTTAAAATTGGAGCTTTAAAATATAGGCCCAATGAAATTTGGAAGATGCAAGCAAATAATAAAAAGATAATGTCTAAAGGTTGGAAGCCTAAAATTGGTTTTGATGAAGGTTTAAAACTTACTATCAATTGGTATCGGGGTTTCAAAAAGATATATTTAAATCAATCCAGCGAATTTAAAAAATTATAAGTCTGGAGAGGTGGCCGAGTGGTTGAAGGCGCACGCTTGGAAAGCGTGTAAACGGGAAACCGTTTCGAGGGTTCGAATCCCTCTCTCTCCGCCATTATAATTTATAGTTTTATTATCCACACACAACTAACAGGAGTCTTATTTTTTAAACACGAATCATTTAAACTGTATCTAAGGGCAGCGGAGGGAGACTGAAGCTGCCTTTGCTGTTTAAAGTCTTTTAATTCCAATTACTTTTAATTTAGCNGTTCNNTCTATTNTNTTTATTGTTTGATNNATNCCCATNATNACTGTTTTTTTNATNGGNCCNTAAGCATGGATAAGTTTTTTATTTGAAAGAGCTAAAGCAACATGACCTTTCCAATAAATAATNTCATTTTTCTTTATTTGATTTAATTTTATATTTTTTTTAAAATACTTTACCTGATCCTTAGCATCCCTAGGACAAAACTTATTATTAAAGTTAAGAAAAACTTGTANTAAAGCTGAACAGTCTATTCCCTTAAAAGATTTTCCTCCCCATTTATATTTAATATTTTTAAATATATCTATTTTTCTAAANGGATTTTTTTCTTTATATGAAATAGGTTTNACATCATTTTTGCTAATCCATCCTTTTGAAAATTTAAAAAACTTGTCTTTTTTACTTATAACTTTAATTTTTGAACCAAAAGATATCTCGTTAGTTTTTTTTNNTTTATTTGGAAATTTGTAAATNTTTGCTTTNAAAATATCTATTTTATGAGTTGGTTTTGTAAAAGANGAAAATTTTTTATTTTGAACATAACCCNTATAATTNTCTTCNTTTATCTTNACTCTTAGCCATTTTCTATTTTTTTTNGATATTGAAAAACTATCTCCATAAATCATCTGTGTTACGACTTCAGATTTAGTTGAAGGTTTTTTGTATAGATTAACAATTGTAAAATTATTCGTAAGGTATTTAGTCATTCAATTTTAATTTATCTTTTATCATATAAAGAAAGATAAGAGATGGAATTACCATCACAGCGGTTATAATAAAAAATATACCCCAGTCACCGTTTAACCAGTCTACCAAAGCACCAGAAGATGCTGCAAGAGTGGTTCTTCCTGCAGTTCCAATTGATGCAAGAAGTGCATATTGTGTAGCAGTATANGTTCTGTCCACNAGCATAGAAATAAAAGCAACAAAAGCTACTGTTGCAAATGCGGCNGCCATATCATCAAATATTACAGCTATCGCAAATAATAATTCTGATTTTCCTGACCAGGCTAGTAAAGAAAATAATAAATTTGTTGATGCCATTAAGATTCCAGAAANAAACATAGCTTTAATAACTCCAGACCTAATTGCGAATAAACCTCCAAGAAGAGTAAAAATTACAGTAGTTATCCATCCAAGNCCTTTTGAATATAGNGCNATNTCAGATTTCGTAAATCCTATTTCTTTATAAAATATCACTGACATTCTTCCTAGAAAAGCTTCGCCAATTTTAAAAAGAAAAATAAATGCNAGTATTGCNANAGCAATATTAAAACCATTTTTTTTAAAAAAGCTCATTATAGGACCTACTAAAGTTCCAGCTGTCCAAGCAANAATTTTTGTTATTAAATTTGATGAACCTAATTTACTTTCAATCATTTCATCAGTTTGTTTTTGNGAANCTNTTCTGTTTATTNCATCTGTTTCGTGAATAAACATTAAACCAATATTGCAGNCTATAATTANAATTCCTAAAATTAGAAAAGTAATTTGCCAATAATTTTCAANTCCAAGTTTNTGAAAAAATTCAGCTACATTTAATGCTATGACACCTCCTAGTTTATAACCAGTCCACCAACCTACAACTGCCATCGCCGCTCCGGCTTGCATAGATTTNCCCTCATGNTCGCCAATTTGCTCTATTCTTAAGGCATCTACCGTTATATCTTGAGTTGCAGAAGCAATAGCAATTATTAGACCTATAGTAATTACTAAAGCTAAATTAGCGGTNGGATTTATTAGGCTCCAACAAACTAAACTAATNAAAATTATTGATTGCATTGTCACAATCCATCCACGTCTATGACCAATTTTANCTGTCAACCAAGGTATTCTTATNNTGTCGATTAATGGAGCCCAGAGATAATTAAANGCATANACNGCAAATATTAANCNNGCCCAACCAANCGTACTTCNACTTAANCCATCTTCTTTTAACCAAAGNCTCAANCTNCTTCCNATAATNACCCAAGGAAAACCACTTATTGCNCCTAGNAANAAAATTTTTATCATTCTNCGATCAAAGTAAANNGANAAGGNCTCNGANAANGATTGTTTTTTATNAANTTCCATANTTTAATTTCTCCAAAAAGATGGAAAAAANANAACTANAACNGCNAANANCTCTAANCTTCCAAGAAGCATTCCGATTGNTAAAATCCATTTNGANAAATCNGGTATAGTTTTATAATTNCCATCNGGNCCAATNANATCTCCTAANCCNGGNCCTACATTTGATATNGCACTTGCCGCNCCAGAAANNGANGTTAANAAATCAAGNCCNGATATNGAAAGAANCATNGCNATAATAAAGAAAATNAATAAGAANGAAAAAATAAAAACTATTACNGAATTAATAAAATCATCTGATATTTTCTGNTTATTATATTTTGNTATAACAATACTATTNGGGGANATTAATTTNTTAATTTGATTTTTTANAAAAATAAGAAGCATTTGAAGTCGAAATATTTTAATACCNCANGCAGTNGATCCNGCNCATCCTCCNACAAACATTAAAAAAAGAAAAAAGATTAAAGAAAATTTACCCCATAAACCAAANTCATCAGTAACATAACCAGTTCCTGATAAAATTGAAATTACGTTNAAAGAAGAAATTCTAACNTTNTCAAAAAANTTACTTTCATAATTTATNAANANCAAATAAANNAACATTATCANNACNGATACGGTCACAAGATAAATTAAGCCTTTAATTTGTATATCTTGAAAAAATATTTTTTTGTTACCTTGGGCAAATTTTAAGTAAGATATGAAAGGTATGCTTCCTAAAATTATAAAAATGCTAGCTATTATTTCTATATTCGGATTTTTAAAAAATCCTATAGAATCATTGTGAGTTGAAAACCCTCCTGTAGCAATTGTTGTCATTGCGTGGGAGGCGCTATCAAAAATAGACATTCCAAATAGCCAATAAAACATTCCACACAATAAAGTTAAAACTAAATAAGTTGATATAATTATTGTTGCAACTTCAATTGTTCTTGGTAAAATTTTTTCAGCACTATCTGGTCCTTCCATTTTAAACAATTGCATTCCTCCAACTTTTAATAAAGGCAAGATTGTTATTGCCATTACGACTATTCCTATTCCTCCAAGCCACTGCATTATAGCTCTCCAAAGTAAGATACTTTTTGGACTATTATCTAGATCAGTAATAATCGTTGCCCCAGTAGTAGTTATACCCGACATACTCTCAAAAAAAGCTTCGCTGAAAGTAAATTCTTTAGGAGATAAAAGAAAAGGTAAACTACCAAAAATAGCAACCATCAACCAAGCCAATGTAGAGAATAAAAAGGTTTCTTTTAAGTTAAGTTTAAATTCTTTTTCTAGATTGGCTAGGATAAATAGTATTCCAATAAAGATAGTTACAAATGATGATGAAACAAAGCTGTGGCTATTTTCCTTATATATTAACTGCATTGAGTAAGGAGCTAGCATGGAAAATCCAAGCACGACTAACAATATTCCAATCATGAAAAAAACAGTTTTGTTTGTAGTCATAGTGTTTAAGATTATTTAAATAGTAATAAAATTCAACTTAATATCTTGTAATTATACCTGTATTTTATACATAAAATTTAATAAACCATAGTTATGCTTGATAACAACTTAATTCAATCAACTTCTTCTTGGCCTTTTGTAGAAATTAGAAAACTTTTAAAAGATAGAAAAGATGTAATCAAGGCTAAAAATAAAATTACCTTTCAAACAGGATACGGCCCTAGTGGCTTACCTCATATTGGAACATTTGGTGAGGTCGCTAGAACAAGTATGATGATTAATGCCTTAAACTATATTCAAAAAATTGATCATGAATTAATTACATTTTCTGATGATATGGATGGACTTAGAAAAATCCCAGACAACATACCTAATTCAGAAATTTTACGAAAAAATTTAGGAAAACCTTTAACAAATATACCAGATCCTTTTAATAAATATAAAAGTTTTGGAGAACATAATAATGAAATGTTAAAAGAATTTTTAAAAAAATTTAATTTTAATTTTAATTTTAAAAGCTCAACTGAAAATTATAAAAAAGGGGTTTTTAATAATTCCCTAATAAGAGTTTTAGAGAAATACGAAGAAATAATGAATATTATCTTACCCACTCTTAGAGATGAAAGAAAAAAAACCTACTGTCCTTTTCTACCAATCTGTCCAGATACAGGTAAAGTTTTAGAAATTCCTTTGATAGAAATGGATTCAAAAAAGGGAACAATGGTTTTTAACAATAATAATAAAAAACTCGAAACTAATATTTTAAATGGAAATTGTAAACTACAGTGGAAAGTTGATTGGGCGATGAGATGGTTTACATTTGACGTTGATTTTGAAATGTACGGTAAAGATTTAACTGAAAGTGCTATTCTTTCTAATAAAATTTGCAGAACGTTAGGAAAAATTCCACCCAATGGATTTGCTTATGAATTATTTTTAGACGAAAAAGGTGAAAAGATATCTAAATCTAAAGGTAACGGCATATCAATCGAACAATGGCTCAGATATGCATCTCCAGAAAGTCTGTCATTATATATGTATCCTAACCCTAAAAGAGCTAAAAAACTTTACTCGGAAGTAGTTCCTAAAACAGTTGATGAATATTTATCATTAATTGAAAAGTATCCAAGTCAGAAAGAAAAGGATCAAATAACTAATCCTGTATGGCATGTGCATAATGGAAATCCGCCAAAAGAAAAAATAGTTATGCCTTTTTCTATGCTTTTAAATTTAGTTGGTTCTAGCAACGCAGACAATAAAGAAATCTTATGGAAGTTTATTAATAAATTTCATAAAGAAATCAAACCAAAGGATCATCCTATTTTAGACGGTCTCACTGAGCATGCAATTAATTATTTTAAAGATAAAGTTGAACCAAATAAAAAATTTAAAACTCCAAATGATAAAGAAAAAAAAGCCTTAAAAAATCTAATTTCAAAATTAGAAAAAATAGATCAAAAGTTAAACCCAGAGGATATTCAAACAATTGTATATTCTGTAGGAAAAGAGAATGGTTATGAAAAAAATCTTCGAGAATGGTTTAAACTAATCTATGAGGTATTATTTGGTGAAGAGGATGGACCCAGAATAGGTTTTTTTGTAAGCTTTTTTGGTTTGAAAGAAACAATCAGTCTAATCAATGATAAAATAAATTAATGTAATTATGTTTTCAATTTTAAAACCTTATATCTTTTCACTAGATCCAGAGGCAGCTCATGATTTAGCAATTAAATCATTAAAAGTTAATTTTTTACCTGAAAGTGTCTTTCGAGTTCAAGAAGAGGAATTGTTAGAGACGAATTTATTTAAAAAAAAGATTAAAAATCCAATCGGTTTAGCTGCTGGATTTGATAAGAGTGCAGAAGTTTATAATTCACTTTTTAAAATAGGTTTTGGTTTTGTTGAGGTTGGAACAATTACACCAAAGAGACAACTAGGCAATCCAAAACCAAGAATTTTCAGATTAGAAAAAGATGGAGCTTTGATTAATAGACTTGGATTCAATAATCATGGTTCTGAAATAGTTGCTAAAAGAATTTCAGATAATAAACCCCAAGGAGTTTTAGGAATAAATATCGGCCCGAATAAGGAAACCAAGGATAAATCGGAAGACTTTTATACTTGTTTGTCAAAACTTTATTCCTATGCTGATTATATAACAATTAATATTTCATCACCTAATACAGAAGGCTTACGAGATTTTCATGAAGAAAATTCTATGACAAAATTATTAGATGGGTTAAATAAAATAAAAAGAAATAAAAATATTGACAAACCGCTCGCTATTAAACTCTCACCAGATATTCAAAATAAAGAAATAAGTAACATTGTGGAAATTATAAATAAATATAAGATTGAGGGAATTGTTATTTCAAACACTACTAATCAAAATAGAGAAAAATTATTAGATAGTAAAAAAAATGAAGTAGGAGGATTGTCTGGTCAGCCTATAAAAAATATTTCTACAAATTTAATCAAAAAATTTTATAAAGAGCTTAATAAAAAAATTACAATTATTGGCGTTGGAGGCGTAGATTCTGGAAAAAGTGCATTTGAAAAAATAACCGCAGGTGCAAATGTGATTCAATTATATACAGGCATGGTCTACAGAGGGCCAGGAATAGCAAAAGAAACTAAGAAAGAATTAATTACAATTTTNAAGAACAATAAGATTAAAAATATAAGTGANGCTGTNGGAATTAACACTTGACCACCGATCTTACAGGAACTATATAACTTTAGGAAAAAATNATATGACTAAAAGATGTGAACTAACTGGAATTTCACCTTTAAAAGGCCATAACGTGAGTCATGCTAAGAATAAAACAAAACGAAGGTTTTTGCCTAATTTAAAAAAAGTGATTTTTAAAAGTGATATTCTCAAAAAAAATATTAAGTTAAATGTAAGCAATGCTGCCCTAAGAACTGTAGATTTTAAAGGTGGGTTAGATAAGTATCTTATGTCAGCTAAGAGCAAAAAATTATCCAAAAAAGTTAGAAAACTCAAAAGNTCCATTTCCTCAAAAGCTTAAATGAGTCTTTTTTATAAACTAGCAGTTTTNATGGGGCTAGTGGTAGTANTTTCAAATTATTTGGTTCAATTTCCAATTCAGNATTTTGGTTTAAAAGAAATTTTAACTTATGGAGCNTTCAGNTATCCCATTACATTTTTAATTACAGATTTAGCTAACCGAGCATATGGAAAATTTGTAGCCAGAAAAATTGTATATATTGGTTTCATTATTGGTGTTCTTTTATCTTTGTTTATCTCAACAAATTTTAACGANATAATTTCGATAAGAATAGCTATTGGATCTGGTCTTGCTTTTTTTGTTGCNCAAAATTTAGATATAAAAATATTTGACAAATTACGTAAAAAATCTTGGTATATCGCTCCTCTTATTTCATCAGTTTTTGCTTCTATAATTGATACTTTTTTATTTTTTTCAATTGCCTTTTATTCCACAGGTGTTCCTTGGTTATCTTTAGCCTTTGGAGATTTAANGGTGAAGNTATTTATTGCTTTGTCTCTTTTAATACCTTTTAGACTTTTATTGANTAGCATTAGGGATGTTTCAGAAATAAAACGTTGATANAAAAAATTTAATGAAGAGTATTCTTANTTTTTTCTACAAAAAGATCNGTTAATTGATTAATCATAACGTCCCCTAAATCTTGTACATCTGTAATTTTAATAGCNTGATTATAATACCGAGTNACATCGTGACCAATTCCAATAGCTAATAGTTCAATATTAGTTTTGTTTTCAATCCATTTGACGANATTNTTTAAATTAGTTTCTAAATAGTCACTTGAATTAGTTGATAGCGTTGAGTCATCAACTGGGGCTCCATCAGAGATTACCATCAAAATTTTTCTTTCTTCTTTTCTTTTAGAGATTTTATTGTAAGCCCATTTTAAAGCTTCACCATCTATGTTTTCTTTTAGTAGACCCTCTTTTANCATTAATCCCATGTTATTTTTTGCTTGTCTCNANGGCATGTCTGCTGATTTATAAATTATATGNCTTAGATCATTTAATCTTCCAGGTAAATTTGGTTTATCATTNTTCATCCATTTTTCTCTAGAAGCNCCTCCCTTCCAATGTTTAGTTGTAAAACCTAAAATTTCTACTTTAACAGAGCAACGTTCCAAAGTTCTTGCAAGTATGTCTGCACAAATGGCCGCTACTGATATTGGTTTTCCTCTCATTGAGCCAGAATTATCTATTAAAATTGTAACGATTGTATCTTTAAATTCCATGTCCTTTTCTTTTTTAAAAGAAAGAGAGTTAAAAGGGTCCATTATTATTCTTGTCAATCTTGAGGTGTCTAATAAGCCATCTTCTAAATCAAAGTTCCAAGATCTGTTTTGTTTTGCTAAAAGTTTTCTTTGAAGTTTATTNGCTAGCTTAGAAATAAAGTTTTTAAGCTGTAATAGNTGCTGATCCAAATTTTTTCTTAATCTATACAATTCTTCTTTGTTTTCTANGTCTTCAGCTTTAATTATTTCNTCAAATTCCTGGGTATAAGTTTTATATTTAAGATCTCCTAAATTGTTTTTAATNTTTTTTCTTAAATCNGAATTAGATTTATCTTTAATTTCAATTTCTTCGACATCTTGATCTGACTCACTTGATTGATTTTCTAAATCTGGCATTCCGGACTCTATAGACATCTCTTGTTGTTGGTGATCTGGTTTTTCGGNTTTTTGTTCTTGATTTTTANGATTTTTATTTTTTTCCTCTTTTTTTTCCTCATTTTNTTCTTCTTCAAGATCTTGCTCTAAATTCATATTTGAGATTAAATGTGAAATAAGTGAGTTATATTTGGCCTGATCATGAGTTANGTCANTTANTTGTTTTATTTTATCTTTAAANTTTTCATTTAAATCTTTCTTGTATGTTTTAAGTTTTTTNTCTAATTCTTTGCTATTTTTTGAATCGAAAAATTTTACTCTTAGATAATTTTCAAAAGACTCTANTATTTTATCTTCNCTACTTTTAANATCTAAAGAATTAACTCTTTCTTGATAATAGTTTTGGATATTATTTTTTACGCCTTTGAATTGGTCAGAACCTAGTTTTTCAAATCTAACTTTTTCAGCAATTTGATATAATTTTTTAGAGATGTTTCCTTCGGGCTCATAATGCTTAAATANTTTNTTATCGCTGAATCTCAATTTAAGAGATTCTGAATCTGCCAACGCTCTTATTTGGTTNTAATTNATTTTGTTATTAATTTGTTCAATGTCTGGNAAGTGTATTGAACTTTGTTTAGATTTTAAATCTTTGTTNCCAAATGAAACTTCTACATTTTCAGANTTAGACAGTGATTTNATTGTGGAACTAATAGCGGTTTTAAAATTTTCTAATATTTCAGTCTTTTTTTCCACTTNTAAAAAGTAACATTAATTGAAGACTCTGGCAGATCCTCACCAAAACATCTTTGATAGTATTCAGATATTATTTTTTTTTCTAATTCATCACACTTATTTAAGAAAGTTACTCTAAAAGCGTAACCTTTNTCTTTAAATATNGAGCTGTTCTCTGCCCAATGCATCACTGTTCTNGGACTCATTACTGTTGAGATATCTCCATTCATAAAACCTTTTCTCGTAAGATCAGCAACTTTAATCATATTTGACAAAGTTTCTTTACCTTCCTTATTATTAAATTTTTTATTTTTAGCTAAAACAATTTCTAATTCTTTTTCAAAAGTTAAATAATTAAGAGTAGATACAATGTTCCATCTATCCATCTGACCCTGGTTTATTTGCTGAGTTCCATGGTACAACCCAGAAGTGTCTCCTAGTCCAACAGTATTTGTTGTAGCAAATATTCTAAAAAAATCGTGCTGACTCAAAACTTTATTTTTATCTAATAAAGTAAAATTTCCATCACTTTCTAACACTCTCTGAATAACAAACATTACATCAGGTCTTCCTGCATCGTATTCATCAAATACTAAGGCCACTGGATTTTGAATTGACCAAGGTAAAATCCCTTCTTTAAACTCTGTTATCTGCTTACTATCTTTTAAAACAATCGCATCTTTACCAATTAAATCTATTCTACTTATATGACTATCTAAATTTACTCTAACACATGGCCAATTTAATCTGGCAGCCACTTGTTCAATGTGAGTTGATTTACCTGTTCCATGATAACCTTGGATAAGAACTCTTTTGTTGAAAGCAAAACCTGCTAAAATTGCAAGAGTAGTATCTTTATCAAATTTATAATCTGAGTCTATTTTAGGAACATATTCGTTCTTTTTTGAAAAAGCATCAATTTGCATCTCACTTTCAAAACCAAAAGTTTGTTTTACAGAAATTTTCATATCTGGTTTTGCTGTAAATATCTCTGAACTCATTTTTTACCCAATGTTTTTTTTAGCTGACTGTAGGCTAAAGTAATTTTTTTTAATTTATCTTCAAATTTTTTATTACCTTGGTTTTTATCAGGATGATATTTTTTAACAAGCTTTTTAAATTTTGTATGAATTTCATCCCATTTTGCTAAGTCATTTAGCTCCATAATATCAAGAGCATCCCTATCAGTTTGAGATATTTTTGTTTTTTTAAATTCTTGAAAATTTGAGCTTTTAAATATATTTAGCTTATCGTCTAAAGCATTATTCCATAAAATATTAAAAAAATTTTCTGAAGATCCAAAATTTTTAGTAGATTTATGCCAAGTCAAATCTGATTTAATAAAAAATTCTATTTCTTGATCATTCATATTTTCAAAATAATTCCAATTTTGATTGAAAAGCTTGATATGCTCTAAACATAATAATTTAAATTTTTTACTATTATCTCGTTCTACAGGGGCCTTATAAGAACCTATTTTATTACAGTTTTTCCAGTCGCAAATTATTTTCATATTATTTTTCTTTCTATATAGTAAATCTATAAGAATGGAAAATTATTTCAAAAATATAGAGAAAAAATTAGAGAAAAAAATTAGTTATGAAAAACTAGAGATTGTAGACAATTCACTAAAGCACAAAGGTCATAAATTTTTTTCTGAGGATAAATATCATTTACATTTAAAAATACAGTCAGTGTATCTTAGGTCAATATCGAGGCTGAGTGCTCAGAAAATGATTATGAATATTTTAAAAGAGGATTTAAAGCATAAAATTCATGCTTTAGAAATTAGTATAGAATAAAATGTTTTATATTTTTTTTTAGTTCACCGATGGAAATTTTAAATTTATTAGGTAAGGTAGTTTTTCCAATTTTATTTAATAAAATGAAATTTATTTTTTCGTCATTATTTTTTTTATCATTTTTTAAATAAGGCACTAAACTATTAACTTCTTTAATTTTTTTGTACTTTTTAAAAGTATAATCTAAATTATTTTGTCTATAAATTAACAGAAGCTCATCTAAAGTTTTTTTGCTACAAACTTTTTTAATTACAGAAAGTTTAGTAACCAATATCATCCCTGCAAGAACAGCCTCACCATGAGAGACATTTTTAGAATAGTTATTTTTTACCTCTATAGCATGCGCAAAAGTATGACCAAAATTTAAAATCATTCTCAAATTTTTTTCGTTTACATCCTTATTAACAAAAAATAATTTTATCTTACAACTTTTCTTGATAGCGTAAATTAGCTTTTTTGGTTCATGAGAAAAAATAGATTTAGAATTTAATTTTAACCAATTGAAAAATTTTTTGTCATTAATTATAGCATGTTTTAATATTTCAGCATATCCACTTGTTATTTCTTTTTTTTTTAAACTTTTTAAAAAAGATGTGTCACTGATTACTAATTTTGGTTGGGAAAAAGATCCTATTAAGTTTTTACCATAGTTAGAATTAACACCAGTTTTTCCTCCAACTGCTGCATCCACTTGTGATAGCAAAGTTGTAGGAACGCTTATAAAATTAATACCCCTTTTATAAATACTTGCAACAAACCCTGTTAAATCACCTAGGATCCCTCCACCTATGCCAATAACTAAATCTGATCGATTATAATTTTTAGAAAATAATTGATTTAAAAAAAAATTTACAGATTTAAGTGATTTAGATTTCTCGCTAGCGCTGAAATTAAAAATATTTAATTCATAGTTTTTTAAATTTTTTGAAATATTTAATTTATATTTTCTGGGTACATTTTTATCAAAAATAAGCGCTATTTTTTTTGTTTTAGGACAGAGAGATCTTATTTTTTTTGGCAATATTTTTAAAATATTACTACCTATTAAAATAGAATATTTTTTATTTTGGCTATTAAACTTTATTTCTTGAGCTTTCATATAATTTAATTATTTTATTTACGATATCGTCTATTTTCAGAGATTCACATTTTATTCTAAAATTAGACTCATTATAGATTTTCTTTCTTTCGGAGTAAATTTTATTCATCTTTTTCTCTAGATTATTTTGATTTAATAGTGGCCTTTTTTTAAGATTTTTTAGTCTAGGTAAAAGAGATTTTACATTAAGATCTAACCAAAAGCTTACAGATGTGTCTTTTACTTCTTTTCGAATTGTTTCATTCATGAAAGCTCCACCACCTAAAGCTATTACTAAATTTATTTTTTTTAGCTCTCCAAGAGTGATTTTTTTTTCAAACTTTCTAAAATAATTTTCACCCCTATTTTTGAAAATTTCACCGATGGTTGCTTTTTCTTTTAACTCAATGATTTGATCTATATCTACAAATTTAAGTTTCATCTTTTTTGCAAGTTTTTCACCCACAGTGGATTTGCCAACTCCCATCATTCCAGTTAATATAAGGTTTTTGTTCAATTATTTTCCAATTTTAAATTTGATTTATCACAAATATGTCATATTTTTTGAGTTTAAATATATTTTTTTACTATGCAACTTAAATACAATCGACAACCAAGTATTGGCAGTTCAATAACAAGAATTATAATGAAACTCCTTTTGGTTTTAGTGATTCTAATAGTAGCAATTTTTCTTGTTGAAAAAATAAAATTTCCGAGTCCAGAAGAAAATTACAAAATAGATATTACAGATGAAATTAAAAAGCTTAAATAGATATATAGGCTTATTAATTTTTACTATTTCTTTTTCAACTCTTCTAGCTGAAGAACAAATTGATATTTGGAATAAAAAAGAAAAAAGTAAAAATTCTGAAATTAGTCTGTCAGATAAATCAGAAAATGAAGATTCAAATTCTTCAATTAATTCTAAAGTATTCAATACAAAGAAAGTTAATAATAATATACAAATTGAAAACACAATATTAAACAATTCTGAGGATATTAAAATTTTTGGTATTTATGACCCTGCAGAAAATGATTTTAATTTAAATATGTGGGCTCTCACAAATGCCGATGATGTTAGATCTAGCCTTAAAAGAATAAATAAAATTAATCTCTCTAATACATCAAAAAAATTATTTGAAAGAACTTTTTTCTCATTTGCTTATCCTCCTCAAGGAATGGATGAAAAAGAATTTATTGATTTAAAAATTAATTGGATGATCAATAACCAAAGATCTGATTTAATAGAAAAATTTTTAAAACAGAACAACACATTTCATAATAAAAAAAAAGTTGTACAATATTTAGTTGATGAAAATATTGCTAAAGCAAATATAAAAAAAAGTTGTGAGAAAGTAAATTTTTTAGATAAAAATATAAAAGATTCTTATTTAGAAAAATTTAAAATTTATTGTTTAGTATTAA
>NHHC02000016.1 GCA_002169935.2 Candidatus Pelagibacter sp. TMED153
GAAATACTTACTCATGAATCAGCCTAATTACAAATTGGCTTATGAAAATGAGTTTGGAAACATTGCTAAAGTTAAAATTTAGTAAGTTTTAAAAATTTAAAAAGGGGAGACACTTGTTCTCCCCTTTTTTTATGGAAAAAATCAAAAATTTAGAATAGTTTAATTTTATGAGAGGATTTATCAGTTTTGCAGACCACTTAAGCACTTCAGTTGGAAAAGCATTTTCATGGTGCATCGTAATATTAATGGGTGGAACCTGTTATGAAGTGGTAATGGCATATGCATTTAATGCTCCAACTTTATGGAATTTCGATTTTAGTTTACAAATGTACGGCGCTATTTTTATGATGGCGGGAGCTTATACCTTATCAACAGAAGCTCATGTAAGGGGAGATGTGATTTACAGACTATTCAAACCAAGAACCCAAGGTTACATAGATTTAATTTTATACTTTATATTTTTCTTTCCAGGTGTGTTAGCTTTAGCATTTTATGGATACGAATACGCTGCATTAGCTTGGAAGATTAAAGAAACTAGTTGGAATAGCCCGGCTCAAATTCAAATTTATATGGCAAAAGCATTAATACCCTCCGCTGGAGTTCTTTTAATAATTCAAGGTATTAGCGAAGTCTTTCGATCAATAATTTGTATTCAGACTGGTCACTGGCCTGCAAGAATGGTTGTTGCAGAGGAAACGGAAAAAATGTTAATGAGAACTTCACAAGACGAGGATCAAAAAGATGTTATTTAGTTTAACAAATCCAGAAGTTGCAATTTTGATGATGGCAATATTTTTATTTGCCGTACTTCTTGGATTCCCTATTGCTTTTACCTTAATGGCAATGGGAGTTGGCTTTGGTTACTACGCTTACTTTGATCCAACTCGAATGGAACATTTATTAGATAATAGAATTTTTCAATTATTTGTTCAAAACACGTATACTGTAATGGANAACACNGTNTTAACCGCTGTCCCCTTATTTTTATTTATGGGATANCTNGTAGANAGAGCNGGAATTGTTTCTAGATTGTTTTTTGCAATTAGATTAGCCTCNCATAGATTACCAGCTTCGATGGCNGTNGCAGCNTTAATTACTTGTGCNCTTTTTTCNACNGCNACNGGNATNATTGGTGCAGTTGTTACTTTAATGGGTTTNNTAGCNTGGCCNGCNATGATCAAAGCNGGTTATGATAANAAATTTGCTTCNGGNGTAATATGTTCAGGAGGATGTCTTGGTATATTAATTCCACCAAGCATTATGCTTATTGTTTATTCAGTAATCGCTCAGCTCTCGCCATTAAGGCTATTTGCTGCTGCAATACTTCCTGGTTTATTGTTAGCAGGATTATATATAGGTTATGCAATCACAAGAGCTTATTTTAATCCATCTTTAGCACCTAAACCCCCTGAGGAAGAAATACCTCCAAGATCTGAAATATTGAAAGAGGTTTTAGTTTCTTTTCTTCCACTCTTTTCATTAATTATTTTGGTGCTTGGTACGATCTTAGGAGGTTTGGCTACACCTGCTGAAGCGGCAGGAGTAGGCGCTTTCGGAGCCATTGTTCTTTCATACTTTTATAAAACTTTAAAATGGAAAAACTTTAAGGAGTCAGTCTTTCTTACAGCCAAGACAACGGCAATGATAATGTGGCTATTCATAGGATCCTGGACTTTTTCATCTGTTTTTTCTTACTTAGGAGGCCACGAAGTTTTTGAACATTTCTTTAAAGCTATGGATCTTGCACCTTGGCAGTTTTTAGTAATTACTCAGATTATAATTTTCTTACTTGGGTGGCCATTGGAGTGGACTGAAATATTGATTATTTTTGTTCCAATTTTTTTACCTTTAGTTGAGTTCTTTGGAGTAAATCCATATTTCTTTGCAATGTTGATAGCATTAAATTTACAAACTTCTTTTTTAACTCCACCAATGGCAATGTCTGCTTACTATTTAAAAGGTGTTCAATCCAAAAATGTAGAACTTATGGATATATTTAGAGGGATCATGCCTTTCTTAGGAATAGTAATATTTGCAATGGTTTTAATGTATTTGTTTCCAGGTATCGCACTTTGGTTACCGGACACATTATTTGCAAATTAATAATTTACGATGATAGATACAGTTTCTTTAAATGCCAATGAGTTGGTTACAAAATTAAAATCTGGAGACATTTCTTCAGTAGAATTATGCAAAGCTTATATTAAAAGAATTGAAAAATTTGAGAAAGATGTTCAAGCTTGGGCTTTTTTAGACAAGAAAATACTTTTAGAGAAAGCTGAGGAAGCAGACGAATATAGAAAGTCAGGTAAACCTCTAGGGTCTTTGCATGGTCTTCCCGTTGCAATTAAAGATATTATAGGAACATATGACATGCCAACTGAGTGTGGAACAGTATTTAGAAAAAAGATGTCTACTTCTCAAGACTCGGAGATAGTAAACTTATTGAAGACTGCGGGAGCTATCATAATGGGAAAAACAGTTACTTGTGAATTAGCATATATTCATCCAAGTAAAACAAAAAACCCACATGATTATTCAAGGACTCCAGGAGGTTCATCAAGTGGGTCCGCAGCAGTTATTGCTTCTCATATGGCTCATCTATCTATTGGTTCTCAAACAGGCGGTTCAATCATTAGACCTGCATCTTATTGTGGAATTGTAGGCTTCAAACCTTCTTATGGATTAATTTCAAGAAATGGTGTTTTAAAAACCTCTGATAAACTTGATACCATGGGGGTATTTGGAAAAACCGTAAAAGATGTAGCTTTACTTGCTAAAGCTTTAATAAAAAAAGATTTATATGATCCAGCTACTGTTCATTTTGCTGCAGATGATATGATAAAGATTTGCGAAGAAGGACCAATCTTTGAACCGAAATTTATTTTTTATAAAACTGACAAATGGAAAAATATTGATAAAGAATCTCGAAATGCTTTTGAATTTTTGATAAAAAAATTTAAAAAAAATATAGAAGTTTTTGATACACCGTCTTACTTTAAAGAAATACCAAAATATCATCAGGTAATACACGAAACAGATTTAGCTAATAATTTTCAAGTTTATTATAAGAAAGATAAAAATAAACTATCTAAAGAAATGAGAGATGCTATAGAAAGGGGAATGAAATATTCAGCTAAGGAATATACAGATGCAATAGATTTTATGAAACAAAGTTACGAGTCTTATAAAGAAGTTTTTGAAGATTATCATGGTATTATAACACCATCTTCGAGCGGCGTTGCTGATAGAGGTTTAAAATCAACTGGTAGTGCAGATTTTCAAAAAATTTGGACCTATTTAGGCTTACCATGTATTTCGCTTCCTTTACTAACAGGAGAAAATGACTTACCATTGGGAGTTCAATTAGTTGGAAACAAACTAGATGACTTAAGATTTTTAGGAACAGCTAACTGGCTAGAGGAAAATTGTAAAGATGAATAAAATAACATCAATAATAGCTTGTATATTCTGTATTGCATTTTTAATTGGTTTAGCAACAACTTTAACAAGATCAATGATGATTGGCTTTTTAGACGTTTTGCCAGTTTATATATTGATGGGCTTAGTAATAGTAATGATGTTATATGAAGCCTTCGGTGACAAAAAAAAATAACTTTTATCCTTATTTATTACTATTAATTCAGCCGATTTTTATGGCTTCTAATATTATTGTTGCAAGAGGAGGAGTAGAGTATGTTCCACCGGTTTCTTTGGCATTTTGGAGGTGGTTAACCGTGTTTATAATTTTAATACCGTTCTTTTTTGAAGAAATTGTAAAAAAAAGAACACAATTTAAAAAAGAGTCATATAAACTTTTTTTCCTAGGGCTTATGGGTTGTGGTATTTGCGGCGCATTTCCTTTTATAGCTGGAATGTCGACTACAATGGCAAATATGGGAATTATTTATACTTCTTCTCCTATTTTTATAATCTTACTATCAGTATTATTTTTTGGAGACAAAATTAATCTGTTTAGGATTATAGGTCTAATTTTGTGTCTTTTTGGTGTTTTAATAATTATTTGCAAAGGTGATTTAAATTATTTAATCAATTTTAAGTTTACTTCTGGAGATCTATGGATGCTGGGCGCAGCAGTTGGTTGGGCAATTTATTCAATTTTTCTTATTAACTGGAGAAGCAGTTTTAGTCTTATGGCCAGATTTACTCTCATAGCATTTTTTGGAGCAATTACATTATTTCCTTTTTATATAATAGAAGAGTTCTATTTTTTTAATACTATATTTGATAATAATTTTATATTTTGGGTTTTATTTGCAGCTATCTCTCCTGGAATAATAGCTTTTACTTTGTATACTAAAGTTCAAAAATACGTTGGAGCCTCGCTAGCAGGATTTACACTTTATATATTTTCAATCTATTCTGCTATTTACGGAATAGTTTTATTTGATGAACTCCTATTAAGTTTTCATTATTACGGAGCAGCTCTTGTATTTTTAGGAGTATATTTAGCTAAGAAGATTGTAAAATGAAGTATTTTTTTCTTTCTTTATCGTATTTAATACTTGCTTACGTAATAGTTATAATTTTTGTATATTTATACCAAAGAAATCTACTTTATCATCCGTCAGAAAATAATTACCAGGATGCTAAAATTCAATTTAATTATGAAGAAATTTTTATAAAAGTTGACGAAAAAATTAAGCTTAAGTCTTGGATAATAAAAAAAGATTTTATAAAATTTAAAACTTTAGTAATATTTCATGGAAATGCAGGACATCTTTCAAATAGAATTTATAAAATCAATGAATTAAATAAATTAGATATTAATATACTTTTAATCTCCTGGAGAGGATTTAGTGGTAATAAAGGTTCACCTACAGAAAAAAATCTTTATCAAGATGCAGAGTCTGCGATTAAATGGTTAAACGAACAAAAAATTGATAATAAAAAAATAATTCTTTATGGGGAGTCTTTAGGAAGTGGTGTGGCTATAGAAATGGCTAAGAAAAATAATTTTAATAGTATAATATTAGAGTCGCCTTTTACTTCGATAGAAAATTCTGCAAAAATCTATTACCCCTATTTACCAGTAAGGCTTCTCTTAAAAGATAAATATGACTCAATTAGTAAGATTAAAATGGTTAACACCCCAATTTTGATTATGCACGGTAAGATGGATGATATAGTGCCGTTTTTTATGGGAAAAGAATTATTTGAAAAAGCTAATAACCCTAAATACTCTTATTTCACCTCTGATGATGGACACATGATGGAATTCAATCCAAGTTTAGTGAATGCAATTAAAAAATTTATTGAAAAATATTAAGAATTTAAACCTAATAATGCTTTAGTAAAAAACTCAGCTCTAAATGGATGTAAGTCGGTGTCTTTTTCTCCCATCCCTACTGCTACAATAGGTAAATTATATTTTTTACAAATTGCCAAAATAATTCCACCTTTTGCAGTGCTATCTAGTTTAGTAACAATTAAACCAGTGATACTATGAATTTTACTAAATTCTTCGACTTGATTTAAAGCGTTTTGTCCTGTGGTTGCGTCTAACACTAAAATTACTTCATTAGGAAATTTTTCATCAATTTTTTTGAGAACATTTAAGATTTTTTTATATTCTTCCATTAAATTTTTTTTATTATGTAATCTTCCAGCGGTATCTATTAAAGCAATATCTATTTGATTTTTTTTCGCAAATTCAGCTGTTTTAAAGGCTACCGATGCAGGATCACTATTAATCTCAGATTTTATTATATCAACTTTAACTTTTGCGGACCAAACTTGTAATTGATCTATTGCTGCAGCTCTAAAAGTATCTGCTGCACCAAAGACAACTGATCTGTTATTATCTTTAAAATATTTTCCAAGTTTTCCAATAGTTGTTGTTTTTCCTACTCCATTAACACCTGAGACTACTATTACAGAAGAATTGGCATTACCCATTAAACTTAAATCTTTCTCATATTTCAAAAGTTCAATTGCCATTTTATCAGCTAACAACTTTAAAATTTCTTTATGGTCTTCTAATTTTTTATCAATTTTAAAATTCTCAAAATCTTTTCTAAGCTCTCTAGCAACATCAATTCCTGCATCTGAAGAAATTATTAATTCTTCAAATTTCGTTAAAACATTATCATCTATCACTTTTTTTGAAAAAATATTTTTAAAACCTTCAGAAAGACTTGAAGAACTTTTTCCTAGTCCCAATTTAAATTTATCAAATAACGTCATACTAGATGTTTATTTTTATCTTTTTTACTTCAGAGACAGGTCCAGTCATAAATACATTATTTGATCGATCTATCTCTATATTTAAAAAACCCTCTTTAAATTTAATATCTACTTTATTATTAACTAATCCATTTTTATGAGCAACAACAGCTGTTGCACAAGCTGCTGTACCGCAAGCTTTAGTAAGACCTGCACCTCTCTCCCAAACATTTACTATAATATTTTTTTTATCAACTACCTGAGCAAATGTAACGTTAGTTTTTTCTGGAAAAATTTCATGATTTTCAATCTTAGGACCGATTTCTTTTAGATCATATTCAAAACAATCTTTTACAAAAAAAACTATGTGTGGATTACCTATATTTACACAAAATCCTCCAGTAAATTCTTGGTTGTTAATATTAAGAGTAATATTATCTGAATTTGTTGATTTAGATAATGGAATATCTTTGAAATTGAATAAAGGTTTTCCCATTTCAAGTCTTACACTTAAATTTTCAAATATTTGGGCGTTAAGTATCCTATTATTTGTTTTTAATTTAATTTCTTTAGTATTTAAATTTTTACTTAACAGATAAGCTACACACCTAGATCCATTGCCACAAGCACTTACCTCTCCTCCATCAGAATTAAAAATTGTTATAGGGAAATAATTTTCTTTTTCTTTTTCTATAAATATTATTTGATCAAAACCAATGTTATCCATATTTGCCAATTCAACAATTTTTTCTTTTGTTAAACTGACAGACTTATCTCTTCTATCAATGATTATAAAATCATTTCCTAAGCCGTCCATTTTATAAGCGTTAATAGTTACCATAATTGATTAGTATAATTATTCATTGACTTTTAAAACCCCAAATTGTAGTTTCTCTACACTTTCCGCAAATATCTAAGTTTTTGCGGTGCTCTTGAAATCAAGAGCGTCGACACTAGTCAGCGAAGGTTCGCCCACTAGTGCGATTGGTGTTGGTTGATATAAAAAAATGTTTGAAAACTTAACAAATAAATTAGAAAGTATTTTTTCTAAGCTTAAAAGCGCTCCTTCATTAACTGAAGAACAGGTTGATTCTGGTTTGAAAGAAATACGACTAGCTTTATTAGAAGCCGACGTAGCTCTTCCGGTTACAAAAGAATTTATTTCTAATGTAAAACCTAAAGCTATTGGTCAAGAAATTATTAAATCAACCTCTGCTGGTCAGATGATAGTTAAAATTGTTTATGACGAATTAGTTAATATTTTAGGTTCTAAAAATGAAGAATTAAATTTTAAAGCTGTCCCACCTGTTTCTATATTATTAGTTGGTTTACAAGGGTCAGGAAAAACAACATCTGCAGCTAAACTAGCAAAAAATATTGAAAAAAATCACAAAAAAAAGGTAATGTTGGTAAGTTTGGATGTTTATAGAGCAGCAGCACAAGAACAACTAAAACTACTTGCAGAAAAAAATGGAATTCGATGTTTGCCCATAGTTGAAAATCAACAACCAATAGAAATTACCAAAAGAGCACTGAATTCAGCCAGCCTTAATGGTTCTGACATTATAATATTTGATACCGCAGGTAGAACGCAAATAGACTTACCTATGATGTCTGAAATAAAACAAATTAAAAATATTACAAAGCCAGCTGAAACAATTTTAGTAGCAGACTCATTAACAGGACAAATTGCAGTAAATGTAGCTAAAGAATTCGATACAGCTGTAAGCCTTTCAGGGATAATTCTTACAAGAGTTGATGGCGATGCAAGAGGAGGAGCTGCCTTGAGTATGAAATATGTCACAGGGAAACCAATAAAATTCATTGGTGTAGGAGAAAAAATCACAGATCTAGAAATATTTCACCCGGATAGATTAGCAAACAGAATTTTAGGCATGGGAGATGTGGTTACTTTAGTTGAAAAAGCACAGCAGGATTTAAGTGACGAAAAAATTAAAGAAACAGAAGAAGAGTTTAAAAAAGGAATATTTACAATGGACACTTATCTTGCTCAATTAAGACAAATGAAAAAAATGGGAGGAATGGAAGGAGTTATGTCGATGCTTCCTGGTGTGAATAAAATGAAAACTAAAATGGATCAGGCTAATATTGATGAAAAAATGTTAATTGAAAATGAAGCTATAATACTTTCAATGACTAAAGAAGAAAAAGAAAATCCAAAGATTATTAGTGGATCTAGAAGAAAAAGAATTTCAATCGGATCAGGTGTAGATGTTTCCAAGATTAATAAATTGCTAAAACAATTTAAAATGATGTCTGATATGATGAAAAAGATGTCTCAAGGAAAAAAAATTCCATCTGGCATGATACCAGATGAAATGTTAAATCAATTAAAATGAAAGGTATAAAATGTTGAGAATAAGATTATCAATGGGTGGTGTAAGGAAAAGACCCATTTACAAAATAGTGGTAGCTGACGGTAGATACCCAAGAGACGGTAGATTTATAGAAAAATTAGGATCTTACAATCCTTTATTACCGAAAGATAAAAAGGAGAGAATTAAAGTAGAATTTGAGAGAGTGAAATATTGGATGAGCAAAGGTGCCCAACCAACTTTAAGAGTTTCGAGAATTTTAGGTGAAATGAATTTGATGCCAATGCCTAAATCCGGTAATAATCCTTTAAAAGCAGTTCCAAAGAAAGACAGAAAGAAAGAAGCAAAGGAAGAGTCCAAAACAGAAGGTAAAAAGGAAGAGCCAAAAAAGGCTGAACCAAAAGTAGAAGCGAAAAAGGAAGAGCCAAAAAAGGCTGAACCAAAAGTAGAAGCGAAAAAGGAAGAGCCTAAAAAG
>NHHC02000028.1 GCA_002169935.2 Candidatus Pelagibacter sp. TMED153
CAAAAAGATATAGTTAGTATTCTAATCGGTCAAAGTAATGCTCTTTTAAACTCACACAACATTACTTCGAACTCAAATTTTGGGATAGGTAAATCAAAAGATGCCTCATATTGGAGAAGTTTAATTTGGCATGCCAGAGTAGAGTCTTATATGAACAAAAACATTGAAAATTACGGGTCTATTGGCATCACTGAATTAGGACATAGTTTTTTAGAAAACCCTGATAAGTTTGTAATATATTATGATAGGGATTTTAAAGATTCGAATCAAACAACCAATGTTAAAAAACTTAGTAATTCAGGGGATGAAACATTGATGTTACTCTTAAAAGATTTAAGAAAAAAAATTGCAGACAAGCATTCAGTACCACCCTATGTAATATTTCAAGATCCATCTTTGATTGAAATGACCTTAAAATTCCCTGTTAAAATGGATGAGTTATCCTCGATTTTTGGGGTAGGTGAGGGCAAGTCAAAAAAATATGGAAAAGAATTTATTGAATTAATATCAAAATATGTTGTTGAAAATAATATTTCTAGACCTGATGATTTTGTGATTAAATCTTCGGGAAAAAATTCATCTCTTAAATTATTTATCATTCAGAGTATTGATAGAAAATTATCTCTTGATGATATAGCAGATTCAAAATCAATGGATATGATGGATTTTATAAAAGAAATGGAGTCAATTGTATATTCTGGAACAAAACTAGACTTGAATTATTGTTTGGAAGAATATTTGGATGAGGATCAGCAGCAAGAAATGTATGATTATTTTATAGAATCTGAATCTGACAGTATTGAATTAGCATTAGAAGAATTTGACGGTGAATTTGACGAATTTGAATTAAGACTTTATAGGATTAAATTTTTAAGTGAGTTAGCGAATTAGTTAATATATTTGCCAAAAATTAATAAAAATGAAAGAAGGTTTATTTGCGATCAAATCAAAACATCTAAAGGTGTTATTGAAATTAAGCTTGAATTTGAAAAATCGCCTGGAACCGTTGGTAATTTTGTCGGCTTATCGATTGGTAAGATAAAAAATTCAAATACGGAGCTGGGTAAACCTTATTATGATGGATTAAAATTCCACAGAGTGATTAATGATTTTATGATTCAAGGAGGTTGTCCTATAGGTACTGGTACTGGAGATCCTGGTTATAAGTTTGATGATGAATTTAACCCTGATTTAAAACATGATAAACCGGGCATCCTTTCAATGGCTAATTCAGGACCTGCCACAAATGGAAGTCAATTTTTTATTACTCACATTGAAACTCCTTGGCTTGACAATAAACATACTGTTTTTGGACATGTTATAGACGGATTAGATGTTGTTAATTCAATTGTTCAAGACGATGAAATCATTAATATTAAGATCAATGCTGTTGGAGATAAGGCCCAGTCTTTTGATCCCGTAAAGGCTTTTCAAAATTTTAATAAGTTAAAAGAGGAAAGAATCAATAAACAAAAGAAAAGAATGGAAAAATTATTAAAAGACCTATCTAATGGTTATTCCAAAACTGACTCTGGATTAATGTATAAGTTTTTGGACAATAAAAATTCAAACAAACCAACAAAAGGTCAAAAAGTAAAGGTTCATTACAAAGGAATGTTATTAGATGGGACAGTTTTTGACTCGTCATTTAAAAGAAATCAGCCTATTGAATTCACTCTTGGGGTTGGTCAAGTTATAAAGGGTTGGGATGAAGGAATTTCTCTTTTAGGTATTGGAGATAAAGCAAGCTTTATAATACCAAGCGATTTAGCTTATGGAGAGTCTGGTGCTGGTGGTGTTATCCCTCCAAATGCCCCCTTAATATTTGAGGTTGAATTAATTTCCGCTGCTTAATTTTACTTCCATTTGATATTGCATCCAATACTAGGTTTTTGCAGAGCAATATTGTCTTTATTTTTTAAGAGACATTCAATAGCATTTTTTAAATCTTTTCCATCACAATCAATTCCATTTCCAGGTCTTGAATCATCCAGTTGACCTCTGTAAACTAACATCAAATCACAGTCATATAAATAGAAGTCTGGAGTACATGCTGCATCATATTCTTTTGCAGTATTTTGTGTTNTATCGTACAAATATGGAAAGCTAAAATTATATTCGATAGCATTTTTTTTCATAAGTTCGGGGCTGTCTTCAGGATAATTTATCACATCATTACTAGAGATTGCAATAAAATTTACTTCTTTCGGTTGATACATGTTAGCTAAATTTACAACGGTATTATTTACATGTTTTACGTAAGGACAATGATTACAAATAAACATAATTAAGGTTCCCTTTAAGCCTTTAAGATNATTTAAATTAACATAGCTATCTGATGTTACATCCGGTAAATTAAAACTAGGAGCTTTGGTTCCTAATGAAACCATATTAGAAGGAGTTTTTGCCATTTTTTTTAAAAATTATTTAGTTGTAATTTTACAAAAAAAATTTTATGAAACCACACAAAATAAGCTTTGTTAATGCAATTACACTCATTTCTTTTGGTCTTTGGGGTTATATTGATGTAGATTATTCTCCAACAGCCTTAATTCCGGTAGTCTTTGGTGTAATTATTCTGATATTAAATCCTGGGTTAAAAAGAGAAAATAAAGTAATCGCACATATTGTTGTTTTATTAACCTTTTTAATTTTAGGCGGTCTTGTAAAGCCTCTAATGAGCACCTTAGAAAGTAGCAATACAATGGGTATTACAAGGGTTACTCTTATGATGTTGTCAACTTTAATGGCATTAATCGTATTTATAAAGAGTTTTATAGCCAATCGATCTAAAAAATAACTGATTTGTGGATAATTTATTTAAATCGTTTAAAGATTTAGATATTAGAGTAGGTACAGTAATTCATGCTGAGCTCTTTGATAAAGCCATTAATCCTTCTTATAAATTAAAAATTAATTTTGGAGATTTTGGTATTCTAAAATCTTCTGCTCAAATAACAGAATTATACAAAGTTAATGAACTGATAGATACTCAGGTTATTGCGATTGTAAATTTCCCAAAAAAACAGATTGNAAATTTTATGAGTGAATGTTTGATTTTAGGAGTAGTTAATGACAAAGGAGTAGTCCTTTTAAGACCTGAAACTAAGGTTGATAATGGTCTTAAAATTTCTTAAAATTTCTTAAAATTACATTATTTCAGAAAAGAAAATAGCATTCATTAATATTTTGTTTGTCCCATACCAGAATGCTCTGAAATTTGTGTTATCTGTTATGTATATAACTTTTCCTTTTGAAAGTTTTTGAATTTTTATCGGGGTAGTTGATTTTAAAAGATTTAAATTTTCTTTTGAAATATACCCACTAATTAAAGGGTTACTAGAATATTTGATAGGGTTATTATAGCTTTGCTGATCTTGATTTAGAAAGATTGTAGAATTTCTAAATATTGGCATATATGAATTAGTTTGACCATAATTAATCGGATGGGACCTGTCAATTTTAGTTTGAAATATTGCCCCGCTTATTTTTTGAGCATCTGTAAAACTTGATTTATTAATAAAGCTTATATTCTTTGCAATCAGATTAGATTCTTTCTCTTGCACATTTAGTAGATTAGCATCTTTTAACCACTTGATAGAATCTTTATATCCAATCAAAGTACCGCCGTTTTCAACCCAATCATGAATCTTTTTTATCAAGGAAGGTTTTTTAATATTACTACTTGGAGAAATAATTGTGGTGTATTTATCTAAATTTATTTTTTCAAAATCACGAATGTCTAATTTGTTAACAGTTATATGATATCTCGTATCTAAAAGATGCCAAATTTCACCGGCATCATATGAGGTTACTCCATCACCGACTAATAAACCAATATTTTTCTTTTTTAATCTCTTAAAATAATCACTACCTAAATCAGGCCCTTCAGCGTATCCTGTACTAACAGAGTGAATTCTTACATGACTGTCATTTCCTATTTCAGTAATAATTTTGAAAAGTTGGTCTGGATCATTATCCAATACAGGGATAAGGATGGTTCCATAATCAAACTTTCTCCCATTAATCTCAAATGGTTTTGTAGAAACTTTAATAATAATATCTTTTTCAAGAAGTTTATTTACTGCTCTTGGAGTAAGATATTCATGATATTCCATCAAATAAGCATAATTACTCAGGTTAAAAGTGTGAGTTCCTTTAAAATCAATTTCATCAACTTTTTTTATTGCTTTTTTGACCGGAAAACTTAGGTCATAATCTAAATTAAATGCCAGAGGAAGTGTCCATGAGGAAACATCATAAAACAGGCTATCATTAAATTTTGTCCTAGTTTCAAACATTGCATTAATAAGCCTGTATTTTTTTTGATTTTTTGGAATCACATAAGAAAAATCTTTTTTGTATAATTTTTCATTGTGTAAGATATCAGAATCAAGGCTAAAAATCTCTATTTCATGTCTTTTTAGAATTTCAGCTAATTTATTAGTTCTGTATCTATCTTTTGTATTTCCAAAAATTATAGCATCGTTTTTAAATTTTTCAGATTCTTTTTGGGATTCAATAAAGAATGTTTTTTGATAATCTAATATTTCNAATCTTAAATTTTTTNCAGCTTTCAAGGTTGATATTGCTGTTGTAAACTGATTTTTAATTGTAAAAGGAAAAGTTAAAATTCCATTCNCAGTTTTCTGAATATGCCCCCTTGAGCTAGCTTGTTCNAATAAAATTCCNATGGAACCATTTATATCTGGAAATGTAGAGCCTTTTCCGTAGTAGAAGTCATCAAATTTTTCTTCTGAATAATANAATGAACCAATTTCATCNAAACTTTCAATATGATATTCAGCTATTTTTTTTGTTAATTTTTGATTTAATTTTGGNGTAAGNGGATGTGTNCTTGANGGTACTCCTGGNTGAAAAAAGAAAGTTGCNTNNGTTCCCATTTCATGATGGTCCGTTAAAATATTAGGTTGCCACTTNTTAAAACTTTTTATTCTAGCTTGNGATTCAGGTAATTGAACAGGTAACCAATCTCTATTTAGNTCAAACCANTANTGATTTGTTCTTGCACTTGGCCATACTTCACTATANTCTCTNTCGTATGGATCAGAGGTAAGATTTAAATTTTTATTTGAATTTGCCCAATAGGAAAACCTTTGTAAACCNTCAGGATTCATAGAAGGATCNAGNAAGANAANNGTCTTATCNAAAAGATTTTTAACANAATCACTTTCTGATGCAGCTAANTAATATGCTANNAATAAACTTGCATTTGAACCACTTGCTTCNTTTCCNTGAATAGAAAATCCTTGATAAACGACTATTGGTTGATTTTCTAANTCAATATTTTTATTAANATTTGTAATTTCTNTATGAGATGANNGNATNTCGCTNATNNTATNATGATTTTCTTTTGAGGTNANNGTAAGAAGTATAANNGGTCTATTCTCATANGTAANTCCCCTGTTTTCTATGNTAATTCTGTCTGANACCTCAGCTAGNGTNTACATGTANTGAACCAGTTTATCGTGCGTAACATGCCAATCGCCAANNTTATGTCCAATTACATCNTGGGGTTTTGGAANGGATTNATTTAAATCTTTATCTAATTGGGAAAAATAATAGTCAAGATTANCGTTTGANNCCTGNGAANAAANATTTANACTCAGGATAATAGCNATTAAAAANATTCTCATAGNAGCTTNAGGNTTAAATATCATCAAAACTTACATCCGTAAATTCATTAGACGANTCATCTTTTGAATCTTCATTATCATCATCATTNTTGGTTTCATGATTTTCTTCCTTTTTGAAATCTTTTTGATGTCTTTCACTGATAACTTCTTCNCCTTTTTCAGAAATAATNTAGTNTGTCATTTCATTTAAAATNTCAGAGAATTCCNTAAAATCTTCTTTGTATAAATAAATTTTGTGTTTNTTATAATGAAATGANCCATCATCATTTGTAAATTTTTTACTTTCNGTAAGTGTCAAATAATAGTCTCCAGCTTTGGTAGATCTNACATCAAAAAANTATGTTCTTCTTCCTGCTCTAAGTNNTTTAGAAAAAATTTCTTCTCTCTCCATCTTCAGGTAATTATTGGGTTATTANTTATAAATGTAAAAAAAAAAATATGTTATCAACTTATTCTAATCNTCTTTTTCTGTTAATTGTTTGAAATATANCTGTTTATAGTATCCATTTTCGTTAATTAACTCTTTATGAGACCCTTTTTGAATAATTTTACCATCATTTAAAACAATTATCTTGTCTAAGTTTTGAATCGATGAAATTCTGTGACTTGAAATAATTGTTGTTGTATCCTTGATGTACTCGTTAAGGGACTTTATGATTTTTTCCTCAGTTTCCGTATCTAATGCAGAAAGACAGTCATCCAAAATTAATATTTTTGGTTTTTTCACTAAAGCTCTGGCAATGCAGACACGTTGTTTTTGACCACCACTTAAGTTTACACCTCTTTCACCTAGCATTGTATTGTATTGATCTTTAAATTTTAAAATTTCTTTATGAATTCCAGCTATTTCACAAACTTTTTGAATTTCTTTTTTGCTTGCTTTTTCGTTTCCAAATCGAATATTATTTAAAATTGTGTCAGAGAAAAGAAAAGAGTCCTGCGGAACTACTCCTATATTTTGTCTAAGATGGATCAAGTCGATTTTATTTAAGGAGTGATCATCTAAAAGAATTTCACCTGAGCTTATATTGTAAGATCTTGTAATAAGTTTTAATGCTGTAGTTTTTCCTGAACCAGTCACCCCAATTATCCCAAGAGATGACTTTGGTTTTATTAGAAAACTTATTCCATTTAATGCTTGAACATTAGAATCAGAGTATTTGAAAAATATATTTTTAAACTCAATTTTTCCGTTTACTTTTTTTATACCATTTTCAACGTTTTTGATTTCTGATTTTTCTATCAAAAATTCATTAATTCTTTTTTGAGATGCTTCAGCCTGCTGAACGATTGAACTAATCCATCCTAATGATGCTACTGGCCATGTTAGCATATTAACATAAATTATAAATTCAGCAATAATACCTATACTTTCAATAGATCCATCTAAATATTGTTTACCTCCAATATAAATTACAAATATGTTACTCACTCCTATTAATAATATCATTAAGGGAAAGAATAGTGCTTGCATTTTTGCAAGGCTCACTTGGTTTTCCTTATTTACTTGAGATATTTCTTCAAATTTATCTGTATTTGAAGCTTGCATTGAATAGGATTTTACAATTTTAATTCCTGTAAATATTTCTTGTGAAAAGGAGGATAGATTTGACAAAGATTCTTGAACTATTTTACTTTTAATATTTATTATTCTACTTAATTTATAAATTGTAAATGATAGAATTGGTAGTGGGCTAACTGTGTAAAGAGTCAATTCAGGAGATTGTTTATACATGTAAAAAAAAGTGATTACTAACAATGTAATCGTATTTGTTGAGTACATTATTGCAGGTCCAACATACATTCTAACTCTTGAAACATCTTCACTAATTCTATTCATTAGATCCCCTGTTTGATTTTTTTTATAAAAACTCAATGAAAGTTTCTGATATTGATTGTAAATCTCATTTTTGAGATCAAATTCCACATACCTTGAAACATTAATAATTGTTTGCCGAGTTAAAAAAGTAAATATACCAGCTGAGATTGCAGCAAGTAAGATCAAAAAAATATTTTCAATGAGTTCTGTTTGTACGATTTCAATATCCGTTACATTTCCTTTTCTAAACTCATCAATAACGTTAACAGAATTTCTTATTAGACCTGGTGTGAATAATAATAAAATTCTAGCTATTATAATTATAAAGAACCCTAATAGGAGATTCGTTTTGTACTTTAATAAATATTTGTTTAAATATTTTAATTCTTTCAAGGGGATTAAATTATATAATTATTTAGTATTATCTTGCAGCAACTTTTGATTGTTCTTTAAAATGTTAAATCGAAGACATATTCGGCTTAAAATAATGCAATATTTGTATGCACTTGAAATCTCCGATTTCGAAGATACAAAAGAACATCATAAAAATCTTCTTAAGGGTATTGAATCTATTC
>NHHC02000014.1 GCA_002169935.2 Candidatus Pelagibacter sp. TMED153
TGGGATTTCCAAAGAAACATTTTTTAGATTGTGTTCTTTAGCGCCTTTTATAACGATTTTTTTCAACATTTTTTTTTTATAAAATAATAATGATGTTATATTTATTAATCAATTATGATATAAGTATTAAACTTTTTAGTAAATAAAATCACAAATTTAGTTAAAATATTATGGCAGGTAGTTTAAATAAAGTACAAATAATAGGTCGTTTAGGCGCAGATCCAGATATCAAGCAAATGGTAAATGGTAAAAATGTCGCTAGATTAAGTATAGCAACAAGTCAGTCTTGGAAAGATAAATCTAGTGGAGAGCGAAAAGAGAAAACTGAATGGCATAAGGTAGTAATTTTTAATGAAGGGCTAGTTGGTGTAGTTCAACAATATCTTAAAAAAGGGGCCAACGTCTATGTAGAGGGGCAATTAAGCACTAGAAAATGGAAAGACGAATCTTCCGGTCAAGATAAATATTCTACGGAAATAGTTCTTCAAGGGTACAATTCTAGCTTAACCATGTTGGATAGCAAAAATAATAAGACCGATGGTTCAAATTTAGTCAAAGAAAACAAAAGCTCTTTGCCTAATGACAATCTAAATCAAGATAAATCTGATTTAGATGATGAAATTCCATTTTAAATTTCATGGAAAAATCTAGCATAGAGAACAACAAATCATTTAAACCTATTTTTGTTCAAGATGAAATGAGCTCATCTTACTTATCTTATGCTATGAGTGTAATAGTAAGTAGAGCACTTCCCGATGTAAGAGACGGATTAAAACCCGTTCATAGACGAATTATATATGCAATGTACAAAGGAGGCTATGACTGGTCTAAACCATTTAGAAAATCTGCAAGAATTGTTGGAGATGTAATTGGTAAATATCATCCTCACGGTGATCAATCAGTTTATGATGCTTTAGTTAGATTAGTTCAAGATTTTTCTATGAGTCTTCCACTGATATCAGGACAAGGTAATTTTGGTTCAATTGATGGAGATCCTCCAGCGGCAATGCGTTACACTGAAACTAAACTTGGTAAAATTGCCCAATACTTAACTGAAGATTTAGAAAAAAATACAGTTATTTATAGAAATAATTATGATGAAACTGAAAAAGAACCAGAAGTTTTACCTTCTCAATATCCAAATATACTTGTTAATGGGGCAGGCGGTATTGCAGTAGGAATGGCTACAAGTATACCTCCACATAATTTGAGCGAAGTGATAAATGCTACGGTGGCTTATATAGAGAATAAAGATATTACTATTGGTCAATTAATGAAACATGTACCAGGACCAGATTTTCCAACAGGAGGAATAATCATTGGAAAGGATATTTTGAGACAGGGATATAATAAAGGAAGAGGTTCCTTCAAAATTAGAGGAGAAATTGATGTAGAAGAAAAAAAAGGAGGAAGAGAATTCTTGATTATTAAGTCAATTCCTTATCAAGTTAACAAATCAATTTTAATCGAAAAGATTGCACAATTAGTAAGAGACAAAAAGATTGAAGGTATTAGAGATATAAGAGATGAATCAAATAGGGAAGGTATAAGAGTTGTTATTGAACTTAGAAAAGCAGTTGAGCCGGAAACCATTAGAAGACAGTTGTACAAATTAACTAATATAGAAAGTTCTTTTGGTTTTAATACTCTTGCCATAGTTAATAAAAAACCAAAAATATTAAATTTAAAAGAATTCATATCAGAATTTTTAAAATTTAGAGAAGACACGGTCGTTAAAAGAATAAAGTTTGATTTAAAAAAAGCCGAAGAACGAGCTCATATTTTAATTGGTTTAGCATCTGCAGTAGAAAATATTGATGAAACAATCAAAATAATAAAAAGTTCTAAAGATACAGATTCGGCCAAAAAAAATCTTTTATCAAAAAAATGGAAAATCAAGAAAAGTGTCAAATTAGTTGCTCTAATAGAAAAGAAAAAAAATATTTCTACTTATCAACTATCATCTGAACAGGTTAACGCTATTTTAGAGTTAAGACTTCAAAAATTAACAGCTTATGGGATTGGTGAAATAGAGTCAGAAATTAATAAATTGTCTAATTTAATAATTGAATATAACAAGATAATAAATTCTAAAAAAGAACTCTATAAACTTATAATTAAAGAATTAGAGAACATTAAAGAAAAATTTGGTACTCCTAGAAGATCAAAAATTGTTGATGCAGTACTAAATTATAACATTGAGGAAACTATTCAAAAGGAATCAGTAGTTATTAGTATTACAAATCAAGGTTATATTAAAAGAAGCCCGTTAAGTTCTCTTAAGTCTCAAAAAAGAGGAGGAAAAGGAAAGACGGGTATATCAACGAGAGAGGAGGACTTTGTAGTTCAAATATTTACAGCAAATACTCATACTCCAGTTCTTTTCTTCTCTACTCAAGGATTGGTTTATAAAATTAAAGCTCATAAAATACCTGAAGGCACAGCAGCCTCAAAAGGCAAATCTATATTCAATATACTACCTCTTAAAAATCATCATTCTATAAGTTCAATAATGCCTTTACCAGAAGACGAGTCTGAATGGAAAAATATGATGGTGATATTTGCCACCGCAAAGGGCAATGTTAGAAAAAATAGTTTAGAAGATTTTATTAATATTAATAATAGTGGAAAAATAGCAATGAAATTGGATCAAGACGACAAAATTATTGGTGTTAAAATATGTAAAGATGATCAAGATATTTTGTTAAGCACTCAATTTGGTAAATGTATAAGATTTAAATCAAAAAAATTAAGACTATTTAAAGGAAGATCTTCTAAAGGGATAAAAGGAATAAAATTGAACGATAAAGATAAAGTAATTTCATTATCAATTTTAGATAATTCAAATATTAACTCAAAAACTATCAGTAAGGATAAAAAGATTAAAACTGGTATAAATAATTTTATTTTATCTGTGTCTGAAAATGGCTATGGAAAAAGATCCTCTTATTTAGATTATAGAGTTACTAATCGAGGTGGAAAAGGTATAATTGGTATAATTAACTCTCCAAGAAATGGAAATATTGCAGCTTCATTAGTTGTCCGAGAAGAAGATGAAATTATTCTATCTACTGGCAAAGGTAGTATCATGAGATGTGCTGTAAAAGAAATAAGAGTTGCAGGTAGAAATACTCAAGGCGTTAGAATTAAAAAGTTATCGGGTAATGAAAAGGTTGTCTCTGTAATTAAAATAGAAGATAATATTCAATAGTTATGAAAACAGCAATTTACCCTGGAACTTTTGATCCAATTACATATGGACATATAGATGTAATCAAGAAATCTTTAAAAATTTTTGATAGAGTTGTAGTTGCTACCACAGATAATATAAATAAAAATTATCATTTTTCAATAGATGAAAGAATTTCAATAATAAAAAATTCTCTTTTCAAAGATTTAAAGTTNAATAAAAATAAAATTAAAGTAATTCCATTTNATATATTGACTATTAATNTATGTAAAAAATANAATTCATCNGTTATAATTAGAGGTCTTAGAGCGGTTTCNGACTTNGAGTATGAGTTTCAATTGGCTGGAATGAATAAAAAGTTAAACAANAGCATTGAAACAATTTTTTTAATGTCAGATGTAGAGAATCAAATTATTTCATCAAANTTTGTAAAAGAAATAACTAAATTAAAGGGTAATATTAATAAATTTGTTACCAAATCAACAGTAAAANTGTTAAAAAAAAATTTNAATGAATAAGTTTATCTATTTATTTATATTAATTTTTAGTTTAGTAAACACTAATTCATTTGCNAAGGAGAATATTATGATTTTAGAACTTAAATATGGAAAAGTTGAAATAGAACTTTATCCTGAAAAAGCACCCAACCATGTTAAAAGATTCAAAGATTTAGCTAATCAAGGAAAATANGATAATGTTGTTTTTCATCGAGTGATTGATGGATTNATGGCTCAAACTGGAGACGTAAAATATGGAAACACTAACGGATCAGATTTTAATTTATCTTTAGCTGGAACNGGTGGCTCTGATCTTCCAAATNTAAAAGCTGANTTTTCTGAAATTCCTCACACTAGAGGAATTTTGTCAGCTGCTAGATCGGCTGATCCAAACAGTGCGAATAGCCAATTTTTTATTTGTTTTGAATCCTCTCCTCATTTAGATCGACAATATTCAGTTTTTGGTAAAGTANTTAATGGNATGGAATTTGTTGATATGATAAAAAAAGGTGACTCTAANAGNGGTTCTGTTCCAGATCCAGANAAGATNATTAGTATTAAAGCAAAATAAATTTAATGCGAAATCAAGAATTTTCATTTGAGTTAATAACTCAANATGATAACGCACGATTAGGNAGGATTTCAACTTCTAGAGGNTATATAGATACNCCTACNTTTATGCCCGTTGGTACNCAAGGAACNGTTAAAGGTGTTTTTACTAANGANATATTGAAAACTGGCACTCAAATTATTTTAGGAAANACTTATCACTTATTGTTAAGACCAGGCATAGACACTCTTAAAAAATTTAATGGTNTACATAAATTTATGAANTGGGATAAACCAATTTTGACAGATTCAGGTGGNTATCAAATTATGTCNTTATCAAATCTAAATAAAATAGANAAAGATATAGGTGCTATATTTAAATCACATCTTGATGGAAAAAAAATTATTTTNAGTCCAGAAAAAAGTATTCAAGTTCAAAAATCNATNAATTCNGACATAGTTATGGTTTTAGANGAATGNCCTAAATTAACTGAAGATAAAAAAATTTTATCAAATGCTATAAATGTATCTACGCATTGGGCTGAACGTTGTAAAATTGAGTTTGGTCAAGATAAGGAAAAAGCTTTATTTGGTATTGCACAAGGNGGTTTATATGAAGATTTACGAGAAGAAAGTATCNGTAAANTGGTTGATATCGGATTTGATGGTTATGCAATGGGCGGATTAGCTGTTGGAGAGACTCAATCNGAAATGTTTGAAATTTTAAGTAAATCGNTNAATTTTTTTCCTAAAAAAAAACCAAGNTATTTAATGGGTGTNGGAACACCNTCNGATATCTTGGGAGCAGTTAATCAAGGAATAGATATGTTTGACTGTGTTTTACCAACTAGATCAGGTAGAACAGGGTTAGCNTATACCTGGGAAGGGAANTTAAATATCAAGAATTCAAAGTATCAAAATGACAAAACNCCATTAGATCCNTATTGNGAATTANGAGAATTAAACCGATATTCTAAAAGTTATTTAAATCATTTAATTAAATCCAATGAAATGATGGCTTCAATGTTGATTTCTTTAAATAATATCAATTTTTANCAGCAATTTATGAACGAAATTAGAAAGANTATTAAGAAGGGCACTTTTGCCACTTTTTATAAAAAATATATTGATTATTATAATTAATAACTATTTGAAATTCTTTCAATATAAATATAAAAGAGAATTTCTTTAAGGGCCCTTAGCTCAGTTGGTAGAGCACCTCCCTTTTAAGGAGGGTGTCGATGGTTCGAGTCCATCAGGGCTCACCAGTAATTTGACNTAAACTTTTATTGGTGGATATTCTATGATTACTTGATTAATCCATTCCTTCAGGTTTTCAATTCTTTGTTTACTTGAAGGATGCGTGCTTAGAAATACGGGAGGTTCTTTACCTTTGTTTTTTTCAGCCATTCTTTGCCAAAGGTTGACGGACTCCCTAATATCATAACCTGCTAAAGAAGAAAAAATTAAACCTAAATAATCTGCTTCAGTTTCTTGTTTTCTTCCAAAAGGGTTCATAATTCCTATTTTAAAAATATCTAATCCTGTATTTTGACCAACTGTATTTCTAGTTCTATTTATAGCTCCACCTAAAAAAATATCTGCAACAGTTGTACCTAAATTTATAGTCATAGCTTGACTTGCTCTTTCAACAGAATGTTTAGCTACTGCATGAGCAATTTCATGACCCATAACAATTGATAAAGCATTAATGTTTTTTGTAATTTTTAATAACCCTGTATAAACTGCAATTTTACCACCTGGCATACACCAAGCGTTTACAACTTTATCATTATCAACCAAAACATAATCCCAACCAAAATTTTTGGTTGGATCATCTTCACCTTTTTTTTTAAAAAAGGCACTCACAGCTACCTCAATTCTTTTGCCTATATCAATCACTTCCTGTAATTGAGGTCCTTTATTTATTAACTTTGCTTTAGCTCTAAATGTTTCATAAGCTGCTGCTGCTTGACTGTTAATTTTTGACTCTGGTATAATTGTAAGTTGTCTTCTTTCAGTAATGGGCACTGTAGAGCAAGAAGGAAGTATTAAAGAACAGCAACTACATCCAAATAAGCCAAGAAATTTTCTTCTATTTATGTTATACATAATTGAGACTCATGATTTTAAATAATAAATTATTAATTGCAATTTTTATCTTGATAATAGTTTTTATTATTTTTTCAAGTTATTCGTAAATAATGTCAAAAAATACTATTAAAAAATCTATATTTGCTAGAATAAGAAATAATTTTATTGCAGGAGTTGTAGTTTTAATTCCAATTGGAATAACTCTATATTTAACTTTATTCATCATTAAATTATCGACTAGATTAATTCCAAGAGAAATAAACCCTAATCATTATTTGCCTTTTGATGTGCCTGGTTTAGAAATTTTAATAGCATTAATTATAATTACTTTTATAGGATGGCTATCATTATCTTTTTTAGGAAAAAAATTTATTGAATTATTTAACAATATTTTAAAAAGAATTCCTATTTTAAGAACTATTTATTCAGCACTAGGTCAAATGACTGAAAGTTTTACTAAAAGTGAAAAAGATCAAAGTAGAGTAGTTCTCTTAGAATATCCAAGAAAAGGTGTTTGGGCAGTAGGTTTTGCAACAAAAGAAAATAAAGGCATTATATCGAACAAAGCTAAAGAGGAGCTAGTAAATGTATTCCTTCCAACCACTCCCAATCCTACTAGTGGCTTTTTATTAATGGTTCCAAAAAAAGAATTAATATATTTAGACGTATCTTTTGAACAAGCATCTAAATTTATCGTTTCCGCAGGTACATCTAATTTAGATTAATTTATATTTTGATTAATTATTTCTGCTTTATCAAATAATTTTAATAAAAAAGAGTATTTAGGTTCATTTACATCTATGTCCATTTGTTTAATATATTTTTCTGCTAGTAAAAACAATTTTTCATGTACAATTGGATCTGCAAATCTAAAATTTTTAATACCACTCTGCTGATAACCAACCATATCTCCAAATCCTCTTAACCTCATATCTTCTTCAGCTATATAAAAACCATCATCAGACTCTTTTAAAATTTTAATTCTTTTTATTGCATTTTTACTTAATCCTTCTTTAAAAAGTAGTATACATATGCCTTGTATATTGCCTCTACCAACTCTTCCTCTAAGTTGATGTAATTGAGCTAATCCAAATTTATTTGAATTTTCAATTATAATTAGATTAGCATTAGGGAAATCAATTCCTACTTCTATTACTGTTGTAGAAACAAGAATATAAATTTCTTTTTTTAAAAATTTATTTAGTACTTTTTCCTTTTCATCCTTATCAAGTGCACCATGGATTAAACCAACTTTATTTGGAAATTTTTTATTCAGAACATCAAATTTTTTCTTGGCAGATGAATAATCTAAAAAAGGAGACTCTTTTATTAACGGACAAACCCAGAATACCTGATTTTCTAAATTTATTTGTTTTTTTATAAATGACCATAATTCATTAATTTTTTTTTCTGGTTTACTTAAAGTAATTATTTTTTTTCTTTTAGCAGGTTTTTCTGTTATCTTAGATATATCCATATCTCCATACAATGACATCATCATAGTTCTTGGAATAGGTGTTGCTGACATCAAAAGAACATCACAATTAATTCCACCCTTTTTTGCTAATTCAGATCTCTGCTTAACTCCAAATTTATGCTGTTCATCTATTATTGCTAAACCTAATTTTTTAAAGTTTATTTTTTTTTGAAATAATGAATGTGTTCCAATAATAAAATCAATATTTCCATTTTCAAGATCATGTATAATCTTTTTTTTTTTTTTTACTTCTGTTTTTCCAGTTAAAAACTCAATCTTTATCTTATTATCAACGAATATTTTTTTTGCTAAATCGAAATGTTGTTTTGCCAGAATTTCAGTAGGAGCCATCAAAGCGCATTGTTCATCATTTTCTATAACATTTGCAACTGAAAGCAAAGAAACAATAGTTTTTCCCGAACCAACATCTCCTTGAACTATTCTAAACATTCTAGTATCAGATTTTAAGTCAAGATTAATTTCGTTTAAAACTTTTTCTTGACTTTTTGTTAGTTCAAAAGGCAATCTTTTAAGTATTTGATTTGATATAGCTGACTTAAAAAACTTATTTTTTTTCTTTTTTTTAATTTTTTTTCTATTTTCAGATAAAACTAAAAAATTTGCGAAAATTTCATCAAATACTAATCTTTTATATGATTTTGATAAATTATTTTGACTATCTTTTGTTTTATGTAAGGTAATAATATTTTGTCTCCAATCTAAAAAATCATTTTTTTTAAGAAAATGACTTTCATACCAATCTTCGATGTTAGGTAGATTATCGATAACTTGATCAGAAATGAGTCGATATTTTTTTTCATTTATTCCTTTAGTTAAATGATACTTCGGAATAATTTTTTTTATGTAATGCTCATTATCTAAAGTGGTTACATAGTCAGGGTTTGTTATTTGGTACTTTTTATTAAAAAAGGTAACTTTTCCACTTATCAAAAGCCATTGATTAATTGGAAATAGCTTTCTTAAATATCCTTCTCTACTGTTAAAATATGTTATTTCAATTTTTCCTGTTTTGTCTTCGCAAATAATTTTGTTAGGTAAATTTCTTACTCTTGGAAAATTCAATTTTTTTACAATAACTCGTACAGTTTGAACTTTACCTATTTCTAATTTTGCTAAAGAAACTATTTTTGATCTATCTGTTTCTGAGTAGGGTAAACTTAATAGTATATCTTTTACTTTTTCTATTTTTCTATTTTTTAAATATTTTGATAGTTGTTTTCCTACACCTTTCAGCTTTTTTACGTCTTTAAAAATAATATCTTTTTTTAATAAATTCATTTATTTATGTATAATATACTCTTGCTATGAATAAATTAGAAATATTCAAAAAAAAATTAATATATAGATCAAATTATAGAGGAACTAAAGAGATGGATATCTTATTAAGTAAATTTGTTAAAAAATATATTAATGAATTTGACAAGTTTCAACTTAGTGAGCTAGACAAGTTTTTAGATTTCGAGGACAGTATTATACTAAATTACTACAATCATGGAGTTGCAGAAAATAATATAGATAAGAATCAAATTTCAAAGATATTTAAAGAGTATTTACCATGATGGCGGAGAGGGTGGGATTCGAACCCACGAACGAGTTGCCCCGTTGCTGGTTTTCAAGACCAGTGCTTTCAACCGCTCAGCCACCTCTCCTTGAA
>NHHC02000042.1 GCA_002169935.2 Candidatus Pelagibacter sp. TMED153
CTCGGTGTAAACGAGATGCTCTACCAACTGAGCTAACCGCCCCAATTAAATAAAATCGACATATACAATAAATAATTTATAAAGTAAAAAAGTATTTAAATTTGGATAAATAGCAGTAATATTGAGTAATTATGATTATAAACTGTAATTCATGTGACAAAAAATTTGTAGTTCCTGATAGTGCTATCAGTGCTGCTGGAAGATTAGTTCAATGCAGTTCATGTGGTAATAAATGGAAACAATTTCCAATTAGCAGGGTTGTAAAGCTAAAAGAGAAAACTTCTAAAATTAAGTCAATTACAAAAAAGAAACAAATAACTAGTAAAATATCTAAAAGAAGAATTTCAAAAAAAACCGGGCCAAACTTATATTCTCCAGAATATTTAGCAAAAAAACATGGTATAAAAATTGATTCAAAGCCGGAGATCAAAAAAACAAAAAATAATACAAAAATTAATTTTGGATTTTATAGTTATTTAATTGTTTCAACCATAATTATTATAGCTATTCTAAGATTATTATATTTTACACAAGATATTATTGTAGAGAAACTTCCAATTTCAGAAATATATATAAATCATTTATTTGAGACTATTAGAAACGTAAAAGATATTATTCAAAACTTCTTTTCAAGCTACTAAATTTTATTCTAAATCTTTAATATTTACGAACTTTTCAGATAGTTCTAAGTTATTTGCTCTTATATCTTTAAAAAAATTCCAAGCTAAAACAACAATTGTATTTTTCTTACTTTTAATTTCAGATTTTTTTTTAATAGGAATTTTTACTCCTGGAACAAATTTATCATGTTTCAATTTGTTATCCTCAACAATAAAATCAATCTCTTTTGTAACACCAAAAAAATTCAAGGCAGTTGTTGCTTTAGCTGGCGCACCATAACCAATAACCAAATTATTATTTTCTTTTAGTTTCTTAAGGTTTTTAATTACATTCTCTCTAATTTTATAAACTTTTTTTCCAAAATCTTGATAGGTTTTAAATTTTTTAATTCCAAATTTTTCTTCATCTTTAAGTATTATTTTAACACTGTTTTCAACAATAGCTTTCTTTTCCTTTTTAATATAAACTCTTAAAGAACCGCCATGAGTGTCAATTTTTTCCGCTCTAAAGATTTTTGCTTCAAACTGATTAAAAAAATTAACTAAAGAAGTTAAAGACCAATAATTGAAATGCTCATGATAGATATTATCAAATGTTAGATCTTTTAAAGTATTAAGCAAATATTGAATTTCTATTACAATGGTGCCATTTTTGCTTAATAGTTTCAACATGCATTCTGCCATTTCCTTTAGTTTATCTGAATGAGCAAAAACATTTGAAGCTAAAATTAAATCTGCATTTTTTTTTATTTTTTTTAAATTTTTCTTTTCTAAAAATCCATTAAAAGTTTTAATCTTATTTTTGTTAGCTAATTTAGCTAAATTTTTTGCTGGCTCAACTCCAAGAATATTTTTATACCCCATAACTAAAAATGGTTTTAAAGCAACTCCATCATTGCTGCCTATGTCTATAATCAAAGACTTTTTTTTATTAAGTTTAAGTTCTTTTGAGTATTTTTTTGCCGCATCTATAAAATGATCTCTTGCAGATTTTGCCGTTGAGGAAGTATATAAATAATTCGAAAACATTTTTTTTGGATCAATAGCCATTGAAAGTTGGCAATTGTGACACTTATAACAATAATTAACTTCTAAAGGATATAATTCGCACTCATCATTACTTTTGTTTAATAAATTATTGGCTAAAGGTTGATAGCCGAGGGAAACGACTCTTTTAAGATTATCATTTCCACAACACCTGCAATCAAATTTATAATAATTCATTAAAATATCTTTCTCTTTCTCGTTTACAAATATATGTTTTATTGTATGCGTAATTCCATAATTATCATGGTCTCTTTCTCCTCTAACTAAATTCAAAAATGTTGTATCTTTTGTAAAAATCATAGCGTGGGCTACGTTAGGTTTAATAACTGACAACTGACCTTCATTAACAACTTGAGTTATCTTTGGTGAGTTTGGGTTTATTATATCTTGAAAAATTTCAATAATCTGCCCTTTTGTAAATAAACATTTTTGTTCTTGTTGAGGATGATAGTGATTTGCACGAATTGTTCCTTTTTTTGAATCTATCAGACCAATTAAATTTATGGGTTCAGTTAACTCGTGGTTACTAATTTTTCCTCTCTTATCTTCAAATAGATTGTCTCCATCTCTTACATGTTCTAAATCTTTTATTAAATCTTGTTTAGACCATTTGCTAATCATCTCTTTTATGCTTTCTTCTAAACCATATAAAAATTTAAAACCTGAGTTTAAAATTTTTTTGTTTGATAAAGAAAATCCTAAATTTGGAATTTCATCATTCGTCTCTCTTAATGTTATTTTTGGATTATATTTTTTACAAATTTCTGCAACTTTTTTAACAGTTATCGTATCCTTGGTTAAATTAAAGGTATCAAAAGTTAAATCTTCTCTTTCTTCCATAAATTTAAAACATCTAGCAACATCAATTAAAGGTACTAAGCTTTTTATCTGTCTTCCTCCTGAGAAAAGATTAAGTGTACCATTTTGTGAGGCAATTTTTGAGAACAAATTAGGCATTATATCAATACGAGTTGTATCAGTAGAATAACCATAAACAGATCCTAAACGTAAAATTACATAATTTTTACCCGATTTTTTTAATTGTTTTTCATTTATATCTTTTGAGGTAGAATAAGATAAGATCGGTTTACTTTCTGCGTCTTCTTTAATTTCTTTTTCAACTTTATCTATTCCTTCATAGATGACATGCGTAGATGGAAAAATTATTTTACAATTATCGTTTATGACATCTAAAATATTCTGGGTGCCTTCCTCTCCAACTAATCTAATTTTCTTATCTTTTTCAATATTTGATTGACTCTTTGTTCGAGGAACATCTGTAATGCCTGCTAAGTGATGTACTATATCAGCGTCTTTAAAATGTTGATTAATTAAATCTTTGTCCAAAATATCTCCCTGAATAAATTCCATATTCCAATTTCTAATTTGATTTACACGCTCAGATATAAATCTATTATCTATTACTGTTATTTTATGATTCCAGCTGACACCTGAATAAAGTTTACATAATTCAGTCCCAATGTAACCTAGGCCACCTGTAATAATTATTTTTTTTGACATAATGTTATTGAATAATATTTACATATACTAAATTTTATAATAACTCAATTTATATGAAAATCATTGACAGTTTTATGTTTTTTGATGAGAACATGATGTTGGATCTAAGACTTAACATTTTAGATAAATATGTTTCTAAATTTATAATTTGTGAGGCGACATATAATCATAATGGTCACAAAAAAAAGTTAAATTTTGATATAAATAATTTTTCAAAATTTAAATCTAAGATTGATTATATTGTATTAGATAAACAACCAAATAATTTAAAGACAATAAACAAAAATGATAAAGGTCAAATAAGAGAACATAAAATTTTGGACAATGCATTGATTCGAGAAAATTTTCAAAGAAATTTTGCTCATAGTAAATTAATGCAATTTGATGATAATGATTTAATCTTAATTAATGACCTAGATGAGATTCCAAATCTAGAAAAATTTCAATACCAAAATAAAATTACTATTTTTCAACAAAAGATGCTCTACTTTAAATTTAATTTAATGTACCCAGATATTCTATGGACGGGAAGTAAAGTTTGTAAGAAAAAACATTTGATTTCACCTCAATGGTTAAGAAATATTAAAACAAAAAAATATCCTTTTTGGAGGTTAGATATTTTATTTTCAAAAAAAAGATATAAAGATATTCAAATAATAAAAGAAGGTGGGTGGCATTTTACCAACATAAAAAATGCTGAAGAAATTCATTACAAAATGAAAAATTTTCTTCATCATTATGAGTATGAAGAAAGTGGTTTGACGCCTGAAGATATAAAGAAATTTATTAAACAAAGAAAAGCTTTGTACAATTATGGTGTCGATAAACGCCAAGAAAAATGGTCTAACAATTCTGATTTAATTAAAACAAATCTAGATTTGCTTCCAAAATATATTTTAGATAACAAGAATAAATATAAAGAGTGGATTGATTAAATCCTAATGTCTGCTAAGTTCTTCTTTGGTTTTATCTTTTTTTGAAATCTGATCTACTTCGACCCATTCAATTCTTTTTAATGGTTTAGTTAAGGCAACTTTTAAAACTTCATCCACATTTTTAACTGGAATTATCTCCATATTACTAATTATTGTTTTAGGAACTTCAGTTAAATCTTTTTTATTTTCCATTGGTATTAGTACTTTTTTTATTCCAGCTCTATGAGCGGCTAGCAATTTTTCTTTTAAACCTCCAATTGGAAGGACAACTCCTCTTAGTGTAATCTCACCTGTCATAGCAACATTTTTATTTACTGGTATTTCAGTAATAGCNGAAATTATTGATGTAACCATTCCNACTCCAGCAGATGGNCCATCTTTAGGTGTNGCGCCTTCAGGCACGTGAATGTGAAAATCTTTTTTATCAAATACTGGTGGTATNATTCCATATTCCAAACTCTTTGATCTTATATAAGATTTNGCAGCTTTTACGGACTCTTGCATTACATCACCTAACTTCCCAGTAATTTGCATTTTTCCTTTACCTGGCATTACAACAGACTCAATCTTTAAAATTTCTCCACCAACTTCTGTCCAAGCTAGTCCTGTCACTACACCAACTCTATTTTCTTCTTCAATTTCTCCGTAATTAAATTTTTGTACTCCTAATAAATCTTTTATGTCATTTTCCTTAACAGGATTATTTATTTTTTCATTACTATCTATTTTTTTAACGAGCTTTCTCGCAACTTTTGATATTTCTCTCTCTAAATTTCTAACTCCAGCTTCTCTGGTATAGTCCCTTATAATTTTTCTATTCACTTTCTCTTCAATATTCCACTCATCTTTTTTTAATCCATTATTTTCACTTTGTTTTGGAATTAAAAATTTTTGAGAAATATTTACTTTTTCATCTTCTGTGTACCCAGATAATCTAATTACTTCCATTCTATCAAGTAATGGAGGTAAAATATTTAATGTATTGGCAGTTGTTACAAACATAACGTCAGACAGATCATAATCAACTTCCAGATAATGGTCATTGAATTCTTTGTTTTGCTCTGGGTCAAGTGCCTCTAATAATGCAGAAGAAGGATCTCCTCTATAGTCGTTTCCAATTTTATCAATCTCATCCAATAAAAAAAGAGGATTTTTAGTGCCAGCTTTTTTCATCATTTGTATAATTTTTCCTGGCAAAGAGCCTATATAAGTTCTTCTGTGTCCTCTAATTTCTGCTTCATCTCTAATGCCTCCAAGTGAAATTCTAATAAATTTTCTATTAGTAGCTTTTGCTATAGATTTTCCTAAAGAAGTTTTTCCTACGCCAGGTGGTCCTACTAAACATAAAATTGGGCCTTTCATTTTTTGAATTCTTTTTTGAACCGCTAGAAATTCTATTATTCTTTCTTTGACTTTCTCTAAACCGTAATGATCTTCGTCTAAAATTTTTTGAGCATTTTTTAAATCTGTGTTTATTTTTGATTTATTAGACCAAGGTAATTCAGTCATCCAGTCTAAGTAGTTTCTAACTACAGTGGCTTCAGCTGACATGGGGCTCATAGATTTTAATTTTTTCAATTCTGATAAACATTTTTCTTTTGCTAATTTAGACATCTTAGCATTAGCAATAGCTTTTGAAAGATTTGTTAATTCATCCTTTCCTTCATCGATTTCTCCAAGCTCCTTTTGAATGGCTTTTAATTGTTCGTTTAAATAATATTCTCGTTGAGTCTTTTCCATTTGAGTTTTTACTCTACCTCTAATTTTTTTCTCAACTGATATAACGCTTGTTTCTTTTTCTATAAATGTAAAGATTTTCTCTAATCTTTTTTTCAAATCGACAGTTTCCAGCAACTCTTGTTTTTCAAAAATTTGAACGCTTAAGTTTGAAGATATATTGTTAGCGATTTGTGAGGCATTAGTCAGATTTTTTAAATTATTTGTTCCCTCATTGAGATCTTTTTTATTTAATACTAACAATTTTTCGTATCTTTTTACTAAACTTGATGCAAAAACATCAAGATCTTTAGAAACATTCTGATCTTCTGCAATCTCAACATTGCATGTTAAAAATTTATCAATTTCTTTATTGTGTTTTAATATTTTGACTCTTTTTTCACCTTCTACTAAAACTTTCACTGTTCCATCGGGTAGTTTTAAAAGTTGAAGAACTTTACTTAGGCATCCAAAACTATATAGGTCTTTTTCCTCAGGGTCATCAATTTCAGAATTTTTTTGGGTTACTAGAACAATGGATTTATCTGTTTTCATTACTTCTTGTAATGCTTTAATTGACTTCTCTCTTCCTACAAATAGCGGGACTACCATAGAAGGGAAAATCACGATATCTCTGAGTGGTAAAAGAGGTTTTGTATAAGAGGCTTTCATACTTACTTATATGGCAATTAGCATGTTAATTTCAAGGAACAAATAAAAATTAAGCAACCGATGTTGACTGTTTTTTACCGTATGTGACAATGGGTTCAGAGTTTCCTTTGACTGAAGATTTGTCAACTGTGACTTTTATAACATCTTCCATATCTGGCAACTCAAACATTGTTTTTAGAAGTATGTTTTCTAAGATTGATCTTAAGCCTCTAGCACCAGTTTTTTTAGATATAGCTTTTTTTGCAATTTCAGAAATTGCGTCATCTTTAAATTCTAACATAACATTTTCAAATTCAAATAATCTTTTGTATTGTTTGATTAACGAATTTTTTGGCTCTTGTAATATCTTTACTAATGATTTTTCATCCAAATCATTTAGTGTTGCTATAATTGGCATTCTTCCAATGAATTCTGGAATTAATCCATATTTTATTAAATCTTCGGGTTCTAATAGTTTCATAGTTTCAGATAGCGGTTGTTCTTTATAATTCTTAACTTTAGCACCAAAGCCAATTGAACTACCTTTTCCTCTACTATCAATTAATTTATCGAGACCTGCAAACGCTCCTCCACATATAAATAATATATTAGTTGTATCAACTTGCAAAAATTCCTGTTGAGGGTGCTTTCTTCCTCCTTGAGGGGGTACACTCGCGACTGTTCCTTCCATAATTTTTAATAAAGCTTGTTGTACTCCTTCTCCCGAAACATCTCTAGTAATCGAAGGATTTTCTGATTTTCTACTAATTTTATCTACTTCATCAATATAAACTATTCCTCTTTGGGCTTTTTCAACATTATAATCTGCTGCTTGTAAAAGTTTTAAAATAATATTTTCTACATCCTCACCAACATATCCTGCTTCTGTTAGTGTCGTAGCATCTGCCATGGTAAAAGGAACATCAAGAATTCTTGCAAGTGTTTGTGCTAACAATGTTTTACCACAACCAGTTGGTCCAACTAAAAGAATATTTGATTTTGATAATTCTATATCTTTGTTGTTTTTTGTNTCATGATTTAATCTTTTGTAATGATTATGAACAGCNACAGATAAAATTTCTTTAGCAAATTTTTGACCAATTACGTAATCATCTAAAACATTGCATATTTCTTTTGGNGTAGGNACNCCATCTTCATGTTTTANTAAAGAGCTTTTNTTTTCCTCTTTAATAATATCCATACATAGNTCNACACANTCATCNCAAATAAAAACTGTTGGGCCNGCNATAAGTTTTCTAACTTCNTGCTGACTCTTTCCNCANAAAGANCAGTAAAGAATATTTTTAGTATTTTTTTCTGTCATAACGAATCAATAGTATCATAATAGATGTCTCGAATAACCTTATCAAGCTGAAGTTGTAAACAGACCTATATATTGTGATTTATTTTCTTTTTTCTACAACTGAGTCGATCAAACCAAATTTCATAGCGTCCTCAGCTGTCATGAAGTTATCTCGCTCTAAAGCATTCGCAATATCGTCGACTGATTTGCCCGTGTGTTTTGAATATAATTTGTTGAGCCTTTCTTTTAAAGAAAGAATTTCTTTAGCATGAATCTGAATATCTGTAGCTTGGCCTTGAAATCCCGCTGAGGGTTGATGAACCATAATCCTAGAGTTTGGTAAAGAATATCTTTTACCTTTTTCTCCTGCTGCCAATAAAAAAGAACCCATTGAGGAAGCTTGGCCAATACATAAAGTAGAGACTGGGGAATTAATATATTGCATAGTATCATAAATACCTAAGCCAGCAGTTACAAGACCGCCAGGACTATTAATATAAAAATTTATCTCTTTTTTTGGGTTCTCTGACTCTAAAAACAAGAGTTGTGCTGTTACTAAAGAAGCGACTGTATCATTAACTGGACCAACTAAAAAAACTATCCTCTCTTTTAAAAGTCTTGAATATATATCATAAGCTCTTTCTCCTTTGCTTGTTTGTTCGACAACCATTGGAATAAGACTGTTCATTTGTTCTTCGTATTCGCGACTCATAGAGTGGTTTATACAACTATTGGTTACTTTTTACTAATTTTTTTTGATTTTACTTTATTTGTTTCAGAAAATTTAGTTTTTTTAACAATAGATTGATCTAAATTTGGTTTATTAAATTCAGATATAATTTTTTCAGCCTCTTTGGTGTTAATGTTTTTAATTTCTAGTTTAATATTTGATTTTATCAAAGTAATAATTTTCTCCTCATAAATTGAACCTTTTAAACTTTGAGTGGCACTTGGATTTTTTTGGTAATAATCTAGAACCATTTTTTCCTGCCCTGGCATTCCTTTTATTTGTTTTTGAATTTCAACTTTTACATCATCATCTGAGACTTTTAAATTATTTTTTTCTCCGTATTCATTAAGAAGTAATCCTAATTTTATTCTAGACTTAGCAATTTTCTCATTATTTTCTTTATGTTTTTTTTTCTCTTCATCTTTCAAACTTTGTGTCATTATTAAAACTTCTTGGTCTATTAAATTTTTAGGTAGATCTAACTGATGATTTTTTTCAATTTGATCTAGTATTTCTTTTTTTGTAATTGAATTAAGTGCTTGTAAATACTGGCTAGAAATTTGATTTTCAATTAGTTTTTTTAAATCATTTAAATCCTTAGCTCCCATAATTTTTGCAAATTCGTCATCAATTTTATTTTTTTTCCCTTCTTGTACATTTAAAATTTTACATTCAAAATTTGCCTTTTTATTTGCTAATTCTTTCTTTGGATGATTGGCTGGTAATATTGAATTCAAATTTTTTATATCATTTTTTTTAACTCCAACTAATTGCTCGTCAAAACCTTTTAAAAATAAATCTTTTCCAAGCTCTAGTTGAACTCCTTTGCCTTCACTGCCTTCAAATTTATTTCCATCAACAGTAGCTGAGTAATCGAATATAACTTGATCGCCAATTTTTGCCTTTTCGTCACCTTTAGTTTTATCTTCAAACTTTTTATTTTGATTGGATATTTCGTTTAACTTATCATTAATTATTTTATCTTCAATTTTAACTTTGTATTCGGTAGCTTTGTATTCTTTAAAAGATTTAAGTTTTATTTCTGGTAATAAATCTATTTGTAATTCATAATTTAGATCTTTACCTTCTCCAAAAACTTTTAAATCTATTTTTGGCTGACCAGCAACTTTGATTTTCTTTTCTTCAATTGCTTTAGAGGATGTTTCTCTCAAAATTTTATCTATGACTTCTCCATAAATAGATTTTCCAAATTGACTTTTAATTACTGAAGTAGGAACCTTGCCAGCTCTAAAACCTTTCAATGAAACTTCTTTCTGTAATTCATTAAGTCTTTCATCCATCTTCTTTTGGATTGTTTCTTTATCAACAATTACTGATAAAGTTGTTTTAAGACCTTTTTTTGAATGTTCTTGTACTTTCATATTCCTATTTTGGTGGGCAAGAAGAGACTCGAACTCTTAAGCCTTGCGGCACTGGTTTCTAAGACCAGCGCGTATACCAATTCCGCCACTTGCCCAAATTATAA
>NHHC02000015.1 GCA_002169935.2 Candidatus Pelagibacter sp. TMED153
TTCAATAACGGGATCAGGAAATTCCATTGGTTCTAGTAAAATTGGTTTATTTTCTTCACATAAAGTGTGGCCAGTAATAGTAAACTTGAGCCCAGCCAATGCAACAATATCTCCTGTCGTTGCTTCTTTGATATCCTCCCTACTATTAGCGTGCATCAATAACATTCTACCTACTCGCTCTGTTTTTTCTTTAGAGGAGTTGTATACAGAAGTACCTGCTTTAATGGTTCCGGAATAAATTCTAATAAATGTTAACGAGCCAACAAAAGGATCATTGGCAACTTTAAAAGCTAAAGCAGAGAAAGGCTCATTATCAGCAAATTTCATCTCTAATTTATCTTCAGATCCAAGTTTTGTTGCCTCAATCTTTCCAATATCAAGGGGGCTAGGTAAATAATCTATAACTGCATCTAATAATGGTTGAACACCTTTATTTTTAAAAGCAGATCCAGTAGTTATTGGAACAAAACTAAATCCTAAAGTGCCTTTTCTAATACATTTAATTAAATCTTTTTCAGAAGGTTCTTTGCCGTCTAAATAAGCTTCCATTAGTTTTTCATCTTCTTCAACAGCTGCTTCTACAAGTTCTTTTCTATATTTTTCAGCTTTAGATTTTAAATCTTCAGGTATGTCAACAGTATCGAATTTTGCACCTAAATCTTCGTTTTGCCAAATAACAGCTTTCATTTTTACTAAATCTACTACACCTTTTAGGTCTGCCTCTGTGCCAACTGGTATCTGTAGAACTAATGGTTTGCATCCCAGTCTATCTTTTATCATGTCTACACATCTATAAAAATCTGCACCAGTTCTGTCTAATTTATTTATGAAACATATTCTTGGTACTTTATACTTATCAGCTTGTCTCCAAACAGTTTCAGATTGAGGCTCAACACCTGCTACTCCATCGAAGACACAAACTGCTCCATCTAAAACTTTTAAAGATCTTTCTACTTCTATGGTAAAATCTACGTGTCCAGGTGTATCTATAATGTTAATTCTATGATCGTTCCAAAAACAGGTTGTAGCTGCAGATGTAATTGTAATTCCACGTTCTTGTTCTTGCTCCATCCAATCCATTGTTGCTGCACCATCATGAACTTCACCTATTTTATGACTCTTACCTGTATAATATAAAATTCTTTCTGTGGTAGTAGTTTTACCAGCGTCTATATGCGCCATGATACCTATGTTTCTATATTTATCTAAGGAATATTTAGCCATAATTTTTTACCATCTAAAGTGCGCAAAAGCTTTATTTGCTTCTGCCATTTTATGAGTATCTTCTCTTTTTTTAATTGCTGAACCTTTGTTTTGTGATGCATCTAAAATTTCAGCATATAATTTGTCAGCCATTGTTTTATTTTTTCTTTTTCTAGTTGCTTCCATTAACCACCTCAAAGCTAAAGCTTGAGCTCTTTTTGATTTTACTTCAACGGGCACTTGATAAGTTGCCCCTCCTACTCTTCTAGATCTACATTCTAAATTAGGTTTAACGTTACTAATTGCTGTATTAAAAACTTTTAAAGGATCATCATTGTTATTTTTTGATTTAATTTTGTCGAGAGCATCATATAAAATTTTTTCTGCGGTAGATCTTTTTCCATCGTACATAATAGAATTTATAAATTTAGAAACTATTTCAGAACGAAATTTTGGATCTGGATAAACTTTTCTAACAGGAGCTTTTCTTTTTCTAGACATAATATTTTATTATTTAGGCTTCTTTGCCCCGTATAAGGATCTTCTCTGTTTACGATTTGTTACACCTTGTGTATCTAAGTTACCTCTTAAAATATGGTATCTAACACCTGGTAAGTCCTTAACTCTTCCTCCTCTTAATAAGACTACAGAGTGTTCTTGTAAATTATGTCCTTCACCTGGAATATAGGCTGTAACTTCGAAACCATTAGAAAGTCTAACTCTTGCTACTTTTCTTAATGCTGAATTGGGTTTTTTAGGAGTTGTTGTATATACTTTAACACAAACCCCACGTTTTAAAGGTTGTCTCTCCAAAGCTGGAACTTTGTTTCGAACAATCGGTTTAATTCTCCCTTTTTTAATCAATTGATTAATTGTTGGCATAATAATATTTTGAAATTAGAGTAAGAATAACCTGATTGAGGTTTTTAGTTAGTGTTTAAGGTTATAAAGTACCTTACTTCTAACATTCAAAATGTGCCGTAAATTAACATCGAAACGACAAAAGTCAATATTTATTGGTTATTTTCTCTTGATTTAAGCTGATTGCTCAGGTGCTACTGGTGCGACTTCTAGCTCTTGTTTTTTAAGCTCTTCTAATCTTGCCTTGTCTTGTTCTTTAGCCTGCTTATCCCAATCTATTTTTGTTAAGCCAGTCCCAGCCGGAACTAATCTACCGACAATTACATTTTCTTTTAAACCTTCTAATGTATCAATTTTACCTTTTATTGATGCGTCAGTTAGAACTCTAGTGGTTTCTTGAAATGACGCAGCAGATATGAATGAATTGGTTTGTAATGATGCTTTAGTTATACCTAACAGAACTCTTTCAAAAACAGCTGGTTTTTTCTTTTCTTCTCTTAATTTATCGTTAATTTCGTTTATATCAAGTAGATCTATAACTTCACCTGAAAGCAGTTCTGATTCTCCAGGATCTTTAATTTCGACTCTTTTTAACATTTGTCTTACTATCGTCTCTATATGTTTGTCGTTTATTACAACGCCTTGTAACCTGTAAACTTCTTGAACTTCCGTTACGAAATATTCTGTTAATTTTTCAACTCCTAAAACTCTTAAAATATCATGTGGCAACGGTGCTCCATCAAGTAAATATTCACCTTTTTTAATTTTTTCACCCTGGTTGAAATTAACATGTTTTCCTTTTGGAATTAAATAATTTGAAGTTTCACCGCTAGCTGAAACAATAGAAATTTTTTGTTTTCCTCTAATTTCTTTACCAAATTCTATAACACCATCATTTTCTGCTATTATAGCGCTGTCTTTTGGTTTTCGTGCCTCAAAAAGTTCGGCTACTCTTGGTAGTCCTCCTGTAATATCTTTTGTTTTAGAAGTTTCTTTAGGCAATCTAGCTAGAACATCTCCTGCAGATATTTTTTGACCATCTTTAACTGATAGAATTGTATCTGGTACTAAATAATATCTTGCTTCGTTACCATCTGCTTTTTTAATAATTCCTCCTTTTTCGTCTCTAAGAGTTATACGAGGTTTTAATTCAGAATTTTTGGACAATGTTTTCCAGTCGGTAACGGACTTAGACGACAAGCCAGTAGCATCGTCTAAAGTCTCAGTTAAAGAAATACCTTCAGTTAAATCCATATAATTAACAATTCCACTTGTTTCAGCAATAACTGGTAAAGTATAAGGATCCCATTCAGCAATTTTTTTATCTTTATTTATCATTTCTCCATCTTTGAAAAATAATTTCGAACCATAATTAACTTTGTATATTGCTAACTGTCTTCCACTTTCATCTTCAATACTTAATTGAGTATTTCGACCCATAACAATTATATTTTTCTTGGAGTCTTCAATTAAATTTTTATTAATTATATTTAATTTTCCTTTAGTTTGAGAAATTATTTGAGATTCTTCTTTAATTTGTGCTGTTCCTCCAACGTGAAAGGTTCTCATAGTTAGCTGTGTACCTGGTTCTCCAATAGATTGTGCCGCAATCATTCCAACTGCTTCACCAATACTAACTAATTTTCCTCTAGCTAGATCTCTTCCATAGCAAATTTGACACACACCTTTAGTGGATGCACAAGTTATAACTGAATAAACATTTACAGATTTAACTCCAGCTAAATCAATTTTTTCACAATCGAACTCGTCAATAAGCTTATTTTTTTTGATAATAACTTCACCAGTTACAGGATTCTTAATATCTTCTGCAATTACTCTTCCTAAAACTCTTTCGGATAAACTTACTAAAATATTTCCACCTTCAATAATTTCCGAAATTGTTACTGATGATCTTTTCTTAGGATCACATTCTGCTTTTGTAACTTGTACATCTTGAGCCACATCACATAGTCTCCTAGTTAAATAACCTGAGTTTGCTGTTTTTAAAGCAGTATCTGCTAATCCTTTTCGAGCACCGTGAGTAGAATTGAAATATTCTAATACTGACAATCCTTCTTTAAAATTTGAAATTATTGGTGTCTCGATAATCTCCCCTGAAGGTTTGGCTATAAGTCCTCTCATTCCAGCTAATTGTTTCATCTGTGCTTGTGAACCTCTTGCACCTGAATCAGCCATCATATAAACAGAATTTGTTTCTATTCTATCGTTGTCATAAATTTTTTCTGCTGACGAAATCTCTTTCATCATTTCGTTTGCAACTGTGTCAGTGCACTTAGACCATATATCAACAACTTTATTATATTTTTCTCCTCTTGTAATTAATCCATCAGAGTATTGTTTTTCATACTCTTCAATTTGTTTTTTAGTATTACTTATTAAATTTTCTTTTGTTTTTGGAATTAATAAATCGTCTTTACCAAATGAAATACCAGCTTTAAATGCATGTTTAAATCCTAGTGTTTTTATTTTATCACAAAAAATAACAGTTTCTTTCTGTCCGCAATATCTAAAAATAGTATCAATAACTTCTGAAACATTTTTCTTAGTAAGTAGTCTATTTATTAAACTAAATTTAATATTGTGATTAATAGGTAATGTATTTGCTAATAAAAACCTTCCTGCAGTACTAGTATACTTTTCGAGTATTGATGATCCATTTTTATCCACTGTTTTAAAAATTGATATTATTTTTGAATGTAAGCTAATTGATTTATTCTCTAAAGCTTGTTCTATTTCGTCTAAACCAGAAAAAATTCCTTTTGGTTTTTTATCATTTTCCTCAGCTTGCGATAAATAATATATACCTAGAACTATATCCTGACTCGGTACAATAATTGGTTTTCCATTAGAAGGACTCAAAATATTATTGGTAGACATCATTAAAACTCTAGCTTCTAATTGTGCTTCTAAACTCAATGGAATATGAACAGCCATCTGATCTCCATCAAAATCAGCATTAAAAGCGGCACAAACTAAAGGATGTAGTTCTATAGCATTACCTTCAATAAGTTTTGCTTCAAAAGCTTGAACTCCAAGTCTGTGTAATGTTGGAGCTCTATTTAATAAAATAGGATGTTCTCTAATTATATGTTCTAACGAATCCCAAACTTCACTTTTTTCTTTTTCTACCAATCTTTTTGCCTGCTTAATTGTTGTAGCTAATCCTAGTTTATCTAACCTTGCATATAAAAAAGGTTTAAATAGTTCTAAGGCCATTTTTTTTGGCAAACCACACTGATGAAGTTTTAATTCTGGACCTACTACAATTACTGACCTTCCAGAGTAATCAACTCTTTTTCCTAATAAGTTTTGTCTAAATCTTCCTTGTTTACCTTTAAGCATTTCAGCTAGAGACTTAAGAGGTCTTTTTCCTGTTCCAGTTATTACTCTTCCTCTTCTTCCATTGTCGAATAATGCATCAACTGACTCTTGTAACATTCTTTTTTCATTTCTTACGATAATGTCAGGTGCTTTGAGATCTAGTAATCTTTTCAAACGATTATTTCTATTGATAACTCTCCTATATAAATCATTTAAATCTGATGTAGCAAATCTACCTCCGTCTAGAGGCACAAGCGGTCTTAACTCTGGTGGTATAACTGGAACAGAAGTCAAAATCATCCATTCTGGTTTATTTCCAGATGATATAAATGACTCAATCAGCTTCAATCTTTTTATAGTTCTTTCTTCTGTAACTTTAGACTTAATTTCAGATAATGAATCTCTTAGTTTTTTTTGTTCTTTTTTAAGATCTAAATTAACTAAAATCTCTCTTACAGCTTCTGCTCCTATACCGGCACTAAATGATTCTTCTCCAAATTCATCTTGAGCTTTTTGTAAAGACTCTTCAGATAAAAGTTGATTTGGTTTAAGATTTGTTGTTCCTGGTTCTATAACAATAAAACTTTCAAAATATAAAACTTTTTCTACCTCTTTAAGCTTCATGTCTATAGCAAGAGAAATTCGGCTAGGTAATGATTTTAAAAACCAGATATGCGCAACTGGACAGGCAAGATCTATATGACCCATTCTTTCTCTTCTTACATTAGATTTAGTTACCTCTACACCGCATTTTTCACATATTATACCTCTAAACTTCATACGTTTATATTTTCCACATAAACANTCATAATCCTTCACTGGACCAAAAATTCTAGAACAGAACAAACCATCTTTTTCNGGTCTAAAAGTTCTGTAGTTTATAGTTTCAGGTTTTTTTATCTCCCCATAAGACCATGATTTAATTTTTTCAGGGCTAGCTAATGTAATTTTAATGCTATCAAAATTATTTTCTGGAATTAAATTTTGATTTTCAAAGTTTTTTGTTAGATTTTTTTTCATATTAATTTAGTTCAATATTTAAACCTAAAGCTCTAATTTCTTTAACTAAAACATTAAAAGATTCAGGTACTCCAGACTCAAAATTATTATTTCCTTTTACAATNGTTTCATAAACNTTTGTTCTTCCAGCTACATCATCNGATTTAACAGTTAAAATTTCTTGTAAAGTGTAAGATGCTCCGTACGCTTCTAANGCCCAAACTTCCATTTCACCAAATCTTTGACCTCCTAACTGNGCTTTACCTCCAAGTGGTTGCTGTGTAACTAAGCTGTATGGTCCTGTTGATCTAGCATGTATCTTNTCTTCTACTAAATGATTTAANTTCAACATATAAATTATTCCTACAGTGACTGGTCTATCGAACATTTCNCCTGTTTGTCCATTCCATAGATGNGTTTGACCAGAATTTGGTAGTTTAGCTATATCTAACATTTTTGTTATGTCTTTAGTGCTTGCTCCATCAAATACTGGTGTAGAGATAGGAACTCCATTTGAAATATTTTCTACTAATTCNGCAATTTCTTTTTTTGATAATTTAGAAATAACACTTTCAAAATATTCTTTTCCATAAATTTCTTTTAACTTATCTTTTATTTGATTAATTTTATTATCAAAATCTTTTAAATAAACTTTAATCTGNTCTCCAAGTTCCGAACAGGACCAACCTAAATGTGTCTCTAGTATCTGACCTACATTCATCCTACTTGGNACACCCANCGGATTTAATACAATATCCACTGGTTTTCCATTTTCCATGTAAGGCATGTCTTCTACAGGAACAATTTTACTAACTACACCTTTGTTTCCATGCCTACCAGCCATTTTATCTCCNGGCATCAATCTTCTTTTTACTGCTACAAAAACTTTAACAACTTTCATTACAGTAGGTAATAAATCATCACCTTGTTGTATTTTAGTGACTTTATCCTCNAACCTTAATTTTATATCTTCAAAGGCATTATCAAACTGGTTTTTCAATTTTTCTAAGTCATTATTTAATTCTGNTTTTTGAAAAGATATTTTCCACAAATCTTTTAAAGATAGNTCTTTAAAATCATTCTGATTTAGTGTTGTTCCTGGTTTTAATTCTTTATATTGTTTAGCAATACTTTGATTATTTAACAGATCAATNGCNCTAAGNTTTATATTTCTATTTAAAATTTCNTCTTCAACTTTCTTATCTTCTTGCACGGANTCGATTTCCGCTCTTTCTATTGCTATTGANCTTTCATCTTTTTCAATTCCATGTCGATTAAAAACTCTTACATCTATAACNACTCCNGCACTTCCTGTTGGAAGTTTTTCAGATGANTCTCTAACGTCTGTTGCTTTCTCTCCAAAAATTGATCTTAATAGTTTTTCTTCTGGGCTNGAAGTTGTTTCACTTTTAGGTGTAACTTTTCCAACCAATATATCACCTGGTTTTACNTCTGCTCCAACATATACAATNCCTGANTCATCTAAGTTTCTTAANCTTTCTTCGCTTACATTAGGAATATCTCTTGTTATTTCTTCCGCNCCTAATTTAGTATCCCGTGCCATAGACTCATACTCCTCNATATGAACAGACGTAAACACATCGTCCGTAACACATCTTTCAGAGATCAATATTGAGTCTTCAAAATTATATCCNTGCCAAGGCATAAACGCNACTGTTACATTTTTACCTAAGGCTAATTCACCTAACTTAGTTGCAGGACCGTCAGCAATTATGTCTCCTTTTTTAATTTGATCTCCAACTTTGACTAAAGGTTTTTGATTAATACAAGTATTTTGATTTGATCTTTGAAATTTAGATAAATTATAAATATCTACAGCCGATTGAGATAGATCTGTAGCTTCGGTCGCTTTTACAACAATTCTTTTTCCATCAATTTTATCTACTACTCCATTNCTTTTTGCAACTATTGTAACCCCTGAGTCTAATGCAACATCTGACTCNATTCCTGTACCAACTAATGGAGACTCCGGTTTTAATAGTGGNACCGCTTGTCTCATCATGTTCGAGCCCATNAAAGCTCTATTTGCATCNTCGTTTTCTAAGAAAGGAATTAAAGCNGCAGCAACAGANACAAGCTGTTTAGGTGAAACNTCAATAAAATCAATATTTTCTCTGTTNGATAGCTCAAAATTTAAATTCTTTCTACAAGGGACTANNTCCTCCTCAAAAGATCCATCTTTCTTAATAGCAGAATTGGCTTGAGCAATAGTATATTTTTCTTCTTCTATTGCTGATAAATATTTTACTTCAGAAGTAACTTTTCCATTAATTATTTTTTTGTAAGGACTTTCGATGTACCCAAATTTATTTACTCTGCAATATGTAGCTAAACTATTAATTAGTCCAATATTTGGACCTTCGGGTGTCTCTATTGGGCAAATTCTTCCATAATGTGTTGGGTGTACATCTCTTACTTCAAAACCAGCTCTTTCTCTAGTCAATCCACCTGGACCTAGTGCAGAGACTCTTCTTTTATGAGTTATTTCAGATAATGGATTCGTTTGATCCATAAATTGAGATAGTTGAGAAGTAGCAAAAAAATCCTTTAAAGAAGTTGTAATTGGTTTTGCATTTATTAGATCTTGAGGCATTGCCGACTCAATCTCAAGAAAAGTCGACATTTTTTCTTTTACAGTTCTCTCCATTCTTAAAAGACCTATTCTAAACTGATTTTCCACTAACTCGCCTACTGATCTTACTCTTCTATTCCCCAAATGATCAATATCATCAACGTCACCTTTTCCATCTCTTAGATTAAGCATAAATTTAATAATAGCGACAATGTCTTCAGTACTTAATATTGTTTTCTTGCTATTGATCTTTAAATTTAATTTTGAATTAAGTTTAACTCTTCCTACTTCAGAAAGATCGTATCTTTCTTTTCTAAAATAAAGATTGTTAAAAATTTCTTCTGCAATCTCTAAAGATGGTGCCTCACCGGGTCTTAAAACTTTATAAATATCGTTTAGAGCATCTGTTTTATTTAAATTTTTATCAATTTTAAGAGTCTCTAATAAATAAGGTCCTCTATTAATTGGATCAATATTTACGATATCAATGTTTTTTTCTCCTTGGTCTATGATCTTTTCTAGTTGTTCTTCTGTAATATCAAAACCCGCTCCAATTAAGACCTCATTATTCTTATCTTTGATGTCGTGAGCTATATACTGACCAACAATTTGTTCGTTGAAAATTAAAATTGATTTTAACCCTTTTTCTTCAAGTTTTTTTGCTATAGCAAGATTTAATTTTTCTCCTTTTGAAAGAATTTTTTTGTTATTTTTAGAATCAATTAAATCATAAGATAATTTAATAGGTCTTTGATAATTCTCTGGATTAAAATCTGTAGTCCATTTTTTACTTTCAGGATTAAACGTATATTTATTGTATGTATAAAATGTGCTAATTATTTTCTCTTTTGTAAAACCTAATGCAAATAAAATTGAAGTTATGGGTAATTTTTTTTTTCTATCTATTCTAAAATACAAAATATCTTTAGGATCAAATTCAAAATCTAACCAAGAGCCTCTACCTGGAATAATTCTACAGTTAAACAAGAGTTTTCCACTTGCATGTGTTTTTCCTTTGTCATGATCAAAAAAAACACCTGGGCTTCTATGCATTTGATTTACTACAACTCTTTCGACACCATTTGTTATAAAAGTTGCGCTTGGTGTCATTAATGGTAAATCGCCTATAAAGACTTCTTGTTCTTTTGCTGAAAGTATTTGTTTAGTATTATTTTCAGCATCAATCTCATAAACAACTAATCTTAAATTTGCCTTAAGTGCTGCTGAATATGAAAGACTTCTTTGTTTACATTCTATAACATCAAATTTTGGTTTTTCTAACTTATAAGAAATATACTCTAATGTTGATTTTTCTGATCCATCTTCTATTGGAAAAATACTTTTGAAAACTTTGTCTATTCCTTTTGATAGATCGCTCATTTGTTCTTCTAAGGTTTTAGACTTTAAGAATTCATCATATGAATTTTTCTGAACCTCTATAAGATTTGGAATGGATAAACCTTCCACAAGTTTACCAAAGTTTTTTCTAATATTTTTCTTTTGAGTAAAAGATAATTGCATTAATAATAAGAAACTTTACTGTAAATTTTCAAAGTACAGTAAAATTTAGTCTTAAATTTTGTTTACTTTAATTCTACTTTAGCTCCAGCTGCTTCAAGTTTTTTCTTAAACTCTTCAGCATCTTTTTTAGCTACACCGCCTTTAATCTCTTTAGGTGCTGCTTCAACTAAATCTTTTGCTTCTTTTAATCCTAAGCCTGTTATTGCTCTAACTTCTTTTATAACATTAATTTTTTTATCTCCAGCTGCTGCTAAGAAAAGTGAAAATTCTGATTTTTCTTCGGCTGCTGGCGCTGCGGCTCCTGCGGTTGCGGCTGCAACCGGTGCTGCTGCTGTTACACCCCATTTCTCCTCTAATTGTTTTGAAAGTTCAGCTGCTTCAACAACAGTTAAAGTTGATAACTCGTCTATAATTTTATTTAAATCTGCCATTTTAAATCCTATGAATTAATTTTTTAAACTCTTTGCGCGCGTTAAAATAGCGATTTTTGAGCCAGGTGCAAGTAAAATACTTACTAATTTTTGAGCCGGCGATGCTAGAATACCTACAATTTTGGCTCTAGCTTCTTCAAGTGAAGGTAGTGTGGCGATTATAGCCACTTCTTTCTGATCTAAAACCTTACCATCCATAAATCCAGCTACAATTTTCAACTTATCGTGAGATTTAGCAAATTTAGTTAAAATTTTTGCTGTAGAAATAGGATCAGAGGAAATTGCTGCAGCAGTTGGTCCAGTAAAATATTTTTCTAAATCTTTTACCGGAGTATCTTTTATTGCTATTTTTGTAATTCTGTTTTTTGTAATTTTGAAAAGAATACCTTTATCTCTAAGTTCTTTTCTTAATTCGTCTAACTCATTAACATTTAAACCTTGATATTGAGCTATCATAACAGAGTCATTAGATGTAAAATTTTTTTTCATCTCTTCTACGTAATTTTTTTTAGCTATCTTGCTCATCATAATAATTATCTCGCTTTAACTTTATAAGAAATACCCATTGTAGAAGTTATAAAAATATTTTTTATAAATTCACCTTTTATCGTTTCTGGTTTTTCTTTTTTTATTGAGTCAATAAAATGTTTAAAGTTTTCTAATAGTTTTTCGCTTGAAAAGCTTTTTCTACCTATTGTAGACGCAAGGTTACCGTCTTTGTCATTCCTAATTTCAACCAAACCGGTCTTAATATCATTAACCGCTTTAATTATATCATTAGTTACAGTTCCTAATTTAGGATTCGGCATTAACCCTTTTGGGCCTAATACTTTTCCATGTTTTCCAATTTTACTCATCATGGCTGGAGTACAAATCAACTTTGTAAAGTCAAATTTTCCTGAACTAATTTTCTCAATTAAGTCATCTGAGCCGGTTATCTCGGCACCACTTTTTTTAGCTTCTTCAATTTTATTTGGTTCACATAGAACGGCTACTTTATTTTTTTTTCCAGATCCATTTGGTAGTTTTACAACAGTTCTTAAACTTAAATCACCACCTTTGGATTGTTTTAAATTTATTCTTAATGAAACATCAATTGACTCATCAAATTTTGTTGTAGAATTTTTTTTAACCAAATCAATTATTTCTTTTAATTCTATTTTTTTATCTTTAATAGATGATTTTAAAAGTTCTTTATATCTTTTAGACTTCTTTTTCATTATTCTTTTACCTCAATACCCATTGATCTTGCTGAACCACAGATAATCTTTGTTGCTTCTTTAATATCAAATGCATTTAGATCTTTCATTTTTTCCTTTGCAATTGCTTCAGCTTGTTTCATTGTTATTGAACCTGCGATAACTCTACCAGGTTCTTTAGAGCCACTTTTTAATTTAGCTGCTTCCCTTATAAAATGAGAAGCCGGTGGAGACTTTATTATAAAATCAAATTTTTTGTCCTTATACACTGTGATTACTACGGGTACAGGTTTACCCATAAAAGCTTTTGTCTTTTCATTAAATGCTTTGCAAAACTCCATAATATTTATTCCTCTTTGTCCTAAAGCAGGACCAACAGGAGGAGCAGGATTAGCCTGACCTCCTTTAATTTGTAACTTTACGTAACCTGTTATTTCTTTTGCCATTTAATTTTTCTCCACTTGGTTAAATTCTAAATCTACTGGAGTAGCTCTACCAAATATAGAAACTGATACTTTAAGTCTAGATTTTTCTTCATCAATTTCTTCAATTAAACCGTTAAAAGAAGCAAATGGTCCATCACAAACTTTAACTTTTTCACCAATTTCAAA
>NHHC02000004.1 GCA_002169935.2 Candidatus Pelagibacter sp. TMED153
TTGCATTATGTGTTATTAATAATTTAAAAAAAACATTATAAAATTCAATGAGCATAGTTTCCAACAATTTAAAACGTATAAAACCGTCACCCACAATAGCTGTTACTCAAAAAGCTAGAGAATTGAAGGCATCTGGGAAAGATATTATTGGACTAGGTGCAGGAGAGCCTGATTTCGATACTCCAGACAATATTAAAGAAGCGGCAATAAAAGCTATCAAAGATGGAGACACAAAGTACACAGCTGTTGATGGAACTCCAGCTTTGAAAGATGCAATAATTAAAAAATTTAAAAGGGAGAATAATTTAGATTATCAAGTTGATGAAATTACAGTTGGCACTGGCGGAAAACAGGTAATTTACAATGCTATGATGGCGACTTTAAATGAAGGAGACGAAGTGGTGGTCCCAGCTCCTTATTGGGTATCTTATCCCGATATAGTTTTATTGGCCGGAGGAATACCAATTATTTTAGAATGCAATGAAAAACAAGGATTTAAGATTGATCCTCAAGAATTAGAAAAATCTATAACTAAAAAAACAAAATGGATAATATTAAATTCACCATCAAATCCAACTGGAGCGTGTTATTCAGAAAAAGATATAAATGAAATCGCTAAAGTTTTAAAAAAAAATCCTCATGTTTATATTTTAAGCGATGATATCTATGAGCACGTAATATATGAGGGTTTTAAATTTTTTACCATTGCTCAAATAGATAGTTTAAAAAATAGAGTGCTAACAATGAATGGAGTTAGCAAAGCTTACTCGATGACTGGTTGGAGAATAGGATATGCTGCAGGTCCTAAAGAAATTATCAAAGCAATTGCCAAAATTCAATCTCAGTCTACAACCAATCCTTCTTCTATTAGCCAAGCCGCCGCGGTCGAGGCTTTAAATGGTGTTCAAAATTTTATCAAAGAAAGAGCAATTTCGTTTCAGAAAAGAAGAGACTTTGTAGTTAAAGCGTTAAATGAAATAGAAGGAATTGAGTGTTTAAATCCTGATGGTGCATTTTATGTTTTTCCAAGCTGCAAAGGTTTAATTGGAAAAAAAGACATTAATGGAAATGAAATTAAAAAAGACTCAGATTTTGTTCAGTCTCTTCTTGAAAACAATGGAATAGCAGTAGTTCAAGGATCTGCTTTTGGCTTGGAGGGTTTCTTTAGAATATCTTATGCCACATCAATGGAAAATTTACAAAAAGCTCTAGAAAAAATTTCTTCTTTTTGTAAAAGTTTAAAATAGTGTAGATAAAAAAATCTTAATTATTATTTATCAGATAAATGCTTTTCTGCTTCAAGAGCAGCCATACAGCCCATCCCAGCAGCTGTTACAGCCTGTCTAAAAATTTTATCTTTCACGTCACCCGCAGCAAATACCCCTGGTATATTTGTGATAGTTGAGTCAGGTTTTGTAATTAAGTAACCTTCTTTGTCCATTTCAAGTTGATTTTTAAAAAGAGAGGTTGCTGGATCATGACCTATAGCAATAAAAAGTCCGTCTACTTTTAATTCTTTAATTTTATTGTCTTTGACATTTTTAACCTTAATTGCATTGACACCTTTAGGTTCGTTTGTACCTAAAACCTCTTCAACAACGCTATCCCAAATTATTTCTATTTTTTTGTTAGCTTTTAATTTTTCTTGAAGCATTTTTTCTGCTCGAAGTTCGTCTCTTCTATGAATTAATTTCACCCTTGAAGCAAACTTAGTTAAAAACATCGCTTCCTCTACAGCAGCGTTACCTCCTCCTACAACAGCTACTTCTTTTTCTTTAAAGAAAAAACCGTCACAAGTTGCACATGCAGAGACTCCAAATCCTCTATAATTTTGTTCGGATTTTAGATTCAACCATCTAGCCTGGGCTCCTGTGGAAATAATAATTGTATCAGCGGTATAAGTTTGACCACTGTCTCCCTCAGCTGCAAAAGGTCTTTTTGTTAAGTCTACCTTTTTTATATGATCTTGAATCATCTCAGTGCCAACCGCCTCTGCTTGACCTTTCATCTCATCCATCAACCATGGGCCTTGAATTGCCTTTGAATACCCAGGGTAATTTTCTACGTCAGTTGTTGTGGTTAATTGTCCCCCCGGCTGTGAACCATGAACAATTATTGGCCTTAACATTGCTCTAGCAGCATAAATTGCGGCCGTATAGCCTGCTGGGCCCGATCCAAGAATCAACACTTTTGTATGCTTAGTTGATTTATTATTCATCTTGATAGGTTTATATAGTAATTAATGTTGGAATTAAAAGCACTTCTTTTGACACAAGGTATGCATGGAATGGTTAGCCAGACCGAAGGTTTAGCTAAGGCTCTAAAACTTAATTTTAAACATCAAAACATTAAATTAAAACCTTTTTGGAATTTTATTCCACCTAAGTTTACACCAATTTCAGAAAACTTATTAACAGAAAAATTTGTTTGTGATAGCAAAATAGTTATTTCATGTGGAAGAAAAAGNGTGATCTCCTCAATTGCTCTTAAAAAAAGATTTAAAAATGAAATTTTTAATATTCACATTCAAGATCCAAAAGTTTCATTCAAATATTTTGATCTTATAATTAGCCCAGAACATGACAACATTAAAGGAGANAATGTTCTAACAACTCAAGGATCTATACATTACCTAACAAAAAAAGAAATATCTGAAAATTCAAAATATCTTAAATTAGATAAAGAAAAAAAAAAAATTGTATCTTTTGTTATCGGAGGACCTAATAGATATTTTAATTATTCTGAAGAACAGATTCATTTTACTTTTAATAGAATTAAAACATTATTTACGCCCGATAAATTCAAGATTATTGTTATACCTTCTTATAGAACTCCAGAAAGGATAATTAAAAAAGCATTTAATACATTTGGTTTTAATCATCANGTCATTAAAAAGATAGATAAAAAAGCTTATCTTAGTTCTTTAGCTTTAGCGGATTATATAATTGTTACATGTGACTCAACNTCAATGATTTCAGAAGCTGCTGTTACTGGTAAGCCAGTTTATATAGCAATGATGAAACCAAATAGAGGNATTAGNAGGTTTAAGTCTTTTTATACTCAATTCAAAGATCTNGGTATAGCAAAAGAATTNACAGATAATATTGACAGTTGGAGCTATAATAGACTAGATGAAGTNAATAGAATTGCTCCTATAATAAAAGAAAAAATGAAAAAAAATGGAATTATTTAAATCGTTAAGANATAAAACTAAATTATATGAAGCTCCATTTAANCATTTTGAACTTAATGAGCCATTAACAAGTTTAGCTATAAAAGAAATTTGTACNGCANATATACCTGACCCAAAAAAAGAAAATTTAAACTACGACGGAACTAGAGCTTTAGATGGGGGAGAAGGAACTTTTCGTGCAGGCATAAAAGATGGGGGTAAAGCAAAAAAATTAAGATGTTATGTTACAAAAGATAATTCGAAATTATTTCCTCANCTAACTAATTTTATAGAAGAACTTAGATCTGTTGAAGTTCATAAAAAAATAGGTTCTTTGATTNATCGAGATTTAACNAATTCGTTTGTGAGACTGGAAGTTATTTGTGATCGAGAAGGTTTTTGGCTTAAACCTCATTGTGATATTAAAGAAAAANTAATGTCTTCTATAGTTTTTGTTAATCCCCATGGAGAGTCGGAGAATTTAGGCACAGATTTTTATGATGAAAAATTAAACAAAGTAAAAACAGTNCCGTATAAAAATAATTATGGATATTTTTTTACCAGTGGGCCAAACACATGGCACGGTATGGAAAAAAAAGAAATTAAAAAAGAGAGAAGATGCATACAAATTAATTATGTTACTTTCTCAACTGACTGGAAAGTTTATTAAATATCTTGCAAAGAAGTAACTGTAATTTTTTTTGATTTAAGAGATTTAATGCCTTCCATACAGACGTAAGCAGTTGACATATTAGTACAATAGGGAACTTTATTTATCAAAGTAGCTCTTCTTAAAGCTACGGCATCACTTAATTGGTTTTCACTATTTCCACCACCGGTATTTATTACTAAGGCAATTTTTTTAGCATTAAGCACATCCACTATNTGAGGAGAACCCTGGTTAACTTTATTAATTTTCTTACATTTAACTCCTTTGCTATTAANATATTCAGCAGTCCCTATAGTTCCNCAAAGTTTAAAATTTAATTTAATTAATTTTTTTGCTAATTCTACACCTTCATCTTTGTGATTATCCTTCAAAGAAATAAAAGCTGTTCCTTTAGTGGGTAAAGAGTTTGAAGCTGCAATTTGACTTTTTGCAAATGCCATTCCAAAATCTNTATCAAATCCCATGACCTCACCTGTGGATTTCATCTCTGGTCCTAGTAAAAGGTCACTATTTGGAAATTTATTAAAAGGAAAGACTGCTTCTTTGACTGCAAACATTTTCTTAGTTTTACTTTTTAAATTAAATTTAGATAATTTTTCCCCGGCCATTACTCTAGAAGCAATTTTAGCTAGAGGAAGATTTTTTGATTTAGATACAAATGGAACTGTTCTACTAGCTCTAGGATTAACTTCAATTACAAAAATTTCATCTTTTTTAATTGCAAACTGAACATTCATAAAACCTTTTACTCTTAAAGCTAGAGCTAGTATTTTTGTTTGTTTCTCTATCTCTTTTATTAAAAAGGGCTTAATAGAAACTGGAGGCAAACTACAAGCCGAGTCTCCCGAATGAATGCCTGCTTCCTCTATATGTTGCATAATGCCAGCGACAAAAACTTGTTTACCATCTGATATTGCATCCACATCAACTTCCATAGCATTATCTATAAACTTATCTATTAAAATTGGATTTTTTTCCGCGGCTTTAAATGCTTCTAGAACGAAATTTTTTAATTGTTTTTTTTCATGAACAATTTCCATTGCTCTTCCACCTAACACGTATGACGGCCTGACCATTAAAGGTAATCCAATTTTGTCTGCTATCTTTAAGGCTTGAGGAAAAGTTTTCGCTATACCGCTTTCTGCTTGTTTTAATCTTAATCTATTTAAAAGGTTTCTGAATCTATCTCTGTCTTCAGCTAAATCTATAGATGTGTATTGTGTCCCTAGTATTGGAAGTTTATTTTCGTATAAAAATTTTGCTAATCTTATTGGAGTTTGACCTCCGAACTGAGCAATAATTCCAATTAAATTACCATTTGTTTTCTCTTTTTTGATAATATTAAAAACAAATTCTTCTTTTAATGGCTCAAAATACAATCTATCACTTGTGTCGTAATCTGTAGAAACTGTCTCTGGATTACAATTTACCATGATTGTTTCAAATCCAGCTTTTTTTAAAGCAAAGCTAGCTTGACAACAGCAATAATCAAATTCAATACCTTGACCAATTCTATTAGGGCCGCCACCGAGAATTATAATCTTCTTCCTATTAGAGGGATTTGCCTCACACTCAGTATTTGCAGAAAAGTTTCTTTGATAGGTAGAATACATATAAGGAGTGAAAGATTTGAATTCTGATGCGCAGGTGTCTACTTTTTTGTATACTGGAAAAATCTTTAAACTTGATCTTTTTTTTCTTACAGTGTTTTCTGATATATTTGTTAGTTCAGATAATTTTTTATCTGAGAAGCCTATAGATTTTATATAATTAAATTCATTATATGTTTTTGGTAGCCCATATTTTTTAATTTTATTTTCATTTTCTATAATATCCTTAATTTGATTCAAGAACCAAGGATCAATTTTTGAAAATTTTTGTATCTTTTTAATATTTATCTTTTTTCTAAAAGCTTCCCCAACTAGTAAGATCTTATTTGGTATATTTTCTTTAAGCTTTTTTTCAATTTGTTTAACTTTTAAATTGAAAATTTTGTCTACTCCTGAAAACCCTGTTTCAAGAGATACCAAAGCTTTTTGAAGCGACTCTTTGAAATTTCTTCCTATTGCCATTGCTTCACCCACTGATTTCATCGAAGTACCTAAAACAGGGTTCGAAGCAGAAAATTTTTCAAATGTAAACCTCGGAATTTTGGTCACTACATAGTCAATAGAAGGCTCGAATGAAGCGGGAGTCACCTTTGTTATTTCATTTTTTAATTCGTCTAAAGTATAGCCTATAGCAAGTTTTGCGGCGACTTTAGCGATTGGAAAGCCAGTCGCTTTTGAGGCTAAAGCAGAAGATCTCGATACTCTAGGATTCATTTCTATGATGACCATTCTTCCATTTTTTGGATTTATTGCGAATTGCACATTTGAGCCTCCTGTTTCCACTCCTATTTTTCTTAAGCAAGCTATCGAAGCATTTCTCATCACCTGGTATTCTTTGTCAGTTAGAGTTAATGCAGGAGCAATTGTCACCGAGTCTCCTGTGTGAATTCCCATAGGGTCAACATTTTCAATGGAACAAATAATTATGCAGTTATCTTTTTTATCTCTTACAACTTCCATCTCAAATTCTTTCCATCCCTCTAAACATTCTTCAACTAATACTTGGTTTACAGGAGACTCATGAAGACCACTCTTGATAATCTTAAAGAAGTCTTTTTTATTCTTTGCTATACCTCCTCCAAGACCTCCAAGTGTATAAGCAGGCCTTATTATCGCTGGAAGACCAATTTGTTTCAAAACTTTAGAAGCATGCTTGAAATTATTTACAATTTTTGATTTAGGTAAGTCCAAACCGATATCGAGCATATTTTTTCTAAATTTTTTTCTATCCTCTGCATTGGAAATAGCTTTGGAATTAGCTCCTATAAGTTCAATTTTATATTTTTTCAGAATACCTTTTTTTTCAGCTTCCATAGCTAGATTTAAAGCAGTTTGACCACCCATAGTTGGAAGAATGGCATTAGGTTTTTCTTTAATTAAAATTTTTTCTAGAACCCCTAGGGTAATAGGTTCAATATAAGTTTTATCAGCAACATCTGGATCAGTCATAATTGTTGCTGGATTTGAATTGATTAAAATAACTTTATAGCCTTCATCTTTTAAAGCTTTACATGCTTGAGTACCCGAATAATCAAATTCACATGCTTGACCAATTATAATTGGTCCTGCACCAACAACTAATATCTTTTTAATGTCTTTTCTTTTTGGCATTTTTTTTCATACTAGTTATGAATTCTTCAAATAAATAAACACTATCTTGTGGTCCCGGGTTAGACTCTGGATGATATTGAACAGAAAAAACTGGTTTAGATTTAAGTTTAATTCCTTCTATACTATTATCAAAAAGAGATAGATGGGTAATTTGAATATTTCTTGGTAAACTTTGTTTAATTATCTCAAAACCATGGTTTTGACTGGTTATCTCTACATTACCTTTAATTAAATTTTTAACAGGATGGTTAGCGCCTCTATGACCTAAATTCATCTTTTTTGTTTTAGCTCCTAAAGCTAGGCCAAGCAATTGATGTCCTAAACAAATTCCGAATACAGGTAAATTTTTTTTTATAAAATCTTTTATTATTGGTATAGCATATCTTCCAGTAGCAGCAGGATCACCTGGACCATTTGATAAAAAAATACCATTAGGTTTTAATTTTAAAATATCATTAGCGCTTGTTTTGCAAGAGACTATTGTAACTTTACAATTAAAATCTGAAAAATATCTTAAAATATTTTTTTTAATACCATAATCAATGGCTATAACATGTAATGATTTTCTTTTATTCTTCACGAAACCTTTTTCTTTTTTCCAAGTTTTAAAGTCTTGCCAAACATAATTTTTTTTAGTCGTAACCTTTTTTGCTAAATCTAAATTTTTTAGACCACTCCATTTTTGGGTTGTTTGAATAAGCTTTTGAATATTAAATTTCCCTTTTTTCAAAAAAGATATCGTTCCTTTAGGTGCTCCCTTATCTCTAATAAAATTTGTTAAGTTTCTAGTATCAAGACCTGTTATTCCAACTATTTTATTATTCTTTAGCCATTGATCTAAATGCTTTAAAGATCTGTAATTAGATGGTTCTGTAATTTCAGTATTAATTATCACTCCTTTTGTCCAAATTTTATCAGACTCATGATCTTCTTTATTAGAACCTACATTTCCAACATGAGGGAAAGTAAAATTAATAATTTGCTCAGCGTAAGAAGGATCAGAAATTATTTCTTGATAACCTGTGATAGATGTGTTGAAACAAACTTCTCCTGTCGCTGTTCCTTGGTAACCCAAACCAAGGCCTTTAAAAAATTTACCGTTTTGAAGAACTAAAATAGCGTTAGAATAGATCTTTTGAAGATTTTTATTAGATGTTATATTTTGACTAATTTGTTTCAAATACAACTCATAAGTTAAAGTAAAAAACTTATAAACATAATTTTGCGAAACATATGAAATAGAAATATAATCGTCAAGAAAGTTCTTTTTATTTTATATAAGAATTGTGATTAAAGTAAAAAGTAAAATTTATGTCCTTAAAAAATCAAATAGAAGAAAAGCTGAATCAGGCTCTTAAAGCAAAAGATAAAAATACTTACCCAACATTGAGACTAATAGTCTCTGCTATTAAAGATGCCGAAATAGCCAATAGATCAAAAGGAAAAAATGATATTTCAGATAGCGACATAACTACGATATTGAAAAAAATGATAAAGCAAAGAAACGAATCTTGTGAGGTATATAAAAAAGCTGGAAGAACAGAGCTGCTAGATAGCGAAACTAAAGAAATAAATATTATAAATATTTTTCTTCCGAAACAATTAAACGATGAAGAGACCAAAAAAATTTGTGAAGAAGCAATTAAATCTGTAGGAGCAACTTCTATGAAAGATATGGGTAAAGTTATGAGTGTGCTTAAGTCTAAGCATGCTGACACATTAGACTTTTCTAAAGTAAGCTTAATAATAAAAGGGCTATTAAAATAATGATGAAATATCCTAAAGAATACTTGGATGAAATAAAATTAAGACTTAAAGTTTCGCAAGTTGTAGGCAAGTCAGTTCAATTAAAAAAAAGAGGAAAAGAATTTATAGGACTTTCACCATTTAAAAATGAAAAGAGTCCTTCTTTTACAGTAAACGATGAAAAAGAATTTTATCACTGTTTTAGCAGTGGTGAACATGGAAATATTTTTGATTTTTTAATGAAGACCAAATCCATTGGTTTTGGAGAAGCTGTCAAAACATTAGCAGCAGAAGCTGGAATGCAACCTTATAGATTCTCTAATTTTGATAAAAAAAAAGATTTAAGATTTCAAAATTACAAAAACATTTACAAAGAATATTTAAATTATTTCAATAAAGAATTATTTAACCCAAATAACAAAGAAGCAATAGATTACCTTAATAAAAGAGGATTAAATAATAATATTATTGATGAGTTTAAATTAGGCTATGTGCCATGGAAAAATAATTTTTATGAAAAATTATTAGAAAAATTTTCTGAAGAAGACATAAACTTAACGGGCTTATACTACAAACATGATAAAAGTGGAAAATACATAGACAGGTTTAACTCTAGGATAATTTTTCCTGTAAACAATATAAATGGAGATGCGGTAGCTTTTGGAGGAAGAATAATAAAACAAAGCAAACTAGCAAAGTACATAAATTCACCAGAAACTGAATTTTATAAAAAAGGCAGTATGATTTTTAATTTAGATAAAGCTAAATCTTGTCGATCTGAAACTAAAGAAGTTATTATTGTTGAAGGCTACATGGATGTAGTGAGTGTTTACTCTGCAGGAATAAAAAATGTTGTTGCAAACTCTGGAACAGCATTAACAGATAGACAAATTAATATAATTTGGAAATTTTTTTCAAGTCCAATTATATGTTTAGACGGTGATCAGAGTGGTCAAAATGCAGCCTTAAGAATTGCAGAAAAATTTTTTCCACTGATTAACGAAGAAAATAAAGTTTATTTTTCTGTTATGCCTGAGGGAAACGATCCTGATGATTATATAAAAAAAAATGGTAAAGAAAATTTCTTATCGTTTTTGAAGGATAAGCAAATAATTCAATCTTATATATGGAATTATCATTTAAAAAAAATAGATAGAAACAATCCCTTTGAAGTGTCTAGATTTGAAAAAGAGATAAAAAGATTATCCTATTCAATTCAAGATGAAACTCTTAAAAAATATGTTCTTGAAGATTTTTTAGAAAAGATTAAAAGGCTTACCCCAAATCAAAATAGCAAACTGTCTTATCGACGTTTTGAAAAATATAGTAAAAATCAGAATTATAAGATATTAAAAGAAACTAGAACTTTACATTTAAAAAAAAATCATTTTTCTAAAATTCAGATTAAAGAGTTCTCTATTTTATTTATAATGATGAATTATTTAGACATAACATCTAAAAAAGCTTCAGAAATCTCGGAAATAAAATTTTTATCCGAACAGAATGAAAACTTAAAGCTTCTTATTATTTCTTTATTATTTGAAGGAAAAGATAGGGAAACAATTAAATCAAAAATTAATTTGGATCACCAAAAATTAATTGAAGAGATACAAGAAAATTCGAGCATTCAGATAATTACAAAAGCAAAAAGTGAGGATTCTATATTAGAATTGTTAAATGAACTATTAGCAGAAATGAAGGAGCTAGGTGATCTTAAAAAAATAGAATCTCTTGAAAAAGATTTGATTAACAATCTTGATGAAAACTCTTACTCTGAGCTTATTAAGCTAAAAAATCAACTAAATCGGGAATAAAAAAAGATAGATTTTTTCAAACTAGTCATTATATATATTCCACTATTCAATTATATATTTAATGGCTGAAAAACTAATAACAAAATCATTCGAGAGAATTTTAGATAAAGGGAAGCATAGAGGCTTTGTAACATACGAGGAATTGGGAAAGTCCTTAGGAAAAAGAAATAGCACAATAGAGAATATTGAAAGAGCCTTTTTAATTTTAGTTGATGAGAAAATAACTTTAGTCGAGAAAAAATCTCAATACCAATCAAATAAAAAGAAAGAATCAGCTAGTACATCAGAGGAAAAATCTTCAGATAAAAGCGATGATCCAATTCGTATGTACTTAAGGGAAATGGGCGGAGTTGAGCTTTTATCTAGAGAAGGAGAAATTGCAATTGCAAAAAGAATTGAGGCAGGAAAAGATGTGATGATTAATGCATTAACTCAAAGTCCATTGGTAGGAAAAAAAATATTTGAGTGGAAAGAACAAATTGAAAACCAGCAACTTTTAGTCAGGGATATAATTGATATAGACTCAACATACGAGGACTTTGAAACTTCTGAGTCTGAGGAAGAAGGTGATCTTAAAATAGCTAAAAAATCCAAAGATGAAAGTAAAGAAAATCAGAAAAAAGAAGATCAAAAGAAAGAAGGGGAAACCTCAAACGAAGATGATGAATTTAATATTTCGCTTGCCAAGATGGAAGAGGAGATCAAACCTAAAATTATAAATATTTTAGAATCTTTGAATAAAAATTATTCGAAACTTCAGAAGTATCAAAAGGAGAAATTAAATTGTTTATTGGCTGCAAAAGAGTTATCAGTTTCTAAAAATAAAAATTTTAAAAAAATACAAGCAATTTTAGTAGATAATTTTAAAAATCTTCAATTAGCCCCTCATGTCGTAGAGGAATTAGTTCAGTCTCATTACAAAGAAAATAAAAGAATAGTTTCTTTAGAAGGTGTACTATTAAGACTAGCTATGGACAATAAAATTTCTAGAGAAGAATTTTTAAAATATTACATAGGAAACGAGATAAATCCTAAATTTGAATCTTTTTTAAAAGAAAACCCTGTTTGGAAATCTTTTTTTAAAAAATTTAAAAAAGATTTTTTTGAGATTCGAGAAAGGTTAGTAGAATTTAGTAAAAAAATTGGCTTATCAGTCGGAGAATTTAAAAAATTGGTAAGTAGAATTCAAAAAGGAGAAAGGGAGTCTCGAATTGCGAAGAAAGAGATGGTTGAAGCTAATCTCAGGCTGGTAATTTCAATAGCCAAAAAATATACTAATAGAGGTTTACAATTTTTAGATCTTATACAGGAGGGTAATATTGGCTTAATGAAAGCCGTCGACAAATTTGAATACAGAAGAGGTTATAAATTCTCGACATATGCAACATGGTGGATAAGACAAGCTATTACAAGATCTATAGCAGATCAAGCTAGAACAATTAGAATTCCGGTGCATATGATAGAAACAATTAACAAAATTGTAAGAACACAAAGACAAATAATGAGTGAGTTTGGCAGAGAACCAACTCCTGAAGAGTTAGCTAAAAAATTAGCAATGCCTTTGGAAAAAGTTAGAAAGGTATTAAAAATAGCTAAAGAACCTGTGTCACTTGAAACTCCAGTTGGAGATGAAGAGGATAGTAGCTTAGGAGATTTCATTGAAGACAAAAATGCTTTACAACCATTGGACACAGCTATTCAATCAAACTTAAGTGAGTCTACAACAAAAATTTTGGCATCTTTAACGCCAAGAGAAGAGCGAGTTTTAAGAATGCGTTTTGGAATCGGCATGAATACAGATCATACTTTAGAAGAAGTTGGTTTACAGTTTTCTGTTACTAGAGAGAGAATTAGACAAATAGAAGCTAAGGCTTTAAGAAAATTAAAGCATCCAAGCAGATCAAAACAACTAAAAAGTTTTCTAGAAAAGTAATTTTTCTGATATAAAAGGTACAAGTTTGGGCCTGTAGCTCAGTTGGTTAGAGCAGTACACTCATAATGTATTGGTCCCAGGTTCGAGTCCTGGCGGGCCCACCAA
>NHHC02000026.1 GCA_002169935.2 Candidatus Pelagibacter sp. TMED153
CTGCTANNGNAANATANGANCCNATTGANGATATATAATTCCATCCTGCAAAAGCATCAGGGTAGTCGACATATCNTCTAGGCATACCTGCTAAACCAAGGAAATGTTGAGGAAAGAAAATCAGATTAACTCCAANAAAAGTCANCCANAAATGAAGTTTGCCNAAAAACTCAGAATATTCATACCCACTCATTTTGCTAAACCAATAATACCATCCNGCAAATATTGCNAACACTGCGCCTAGAGACAGAACATAATGGAAATGTGCNACCACGTAATAAGTATCATGTAAAGCNGTGTCAACNCCNGCGTTNGCCAAAACTACNCCNGTTACNCCCCCTAGAGTAAATAAAAAAATAAATCCAATAGCCCATAACATTGGGGTTTTAAAACTAATTGAACCACCCCACATGGTTGCNATCCAAGAAAAAATCTTNATTCCAGTTGGTACAGCGATGATCATAGTAGCTGCTAAAAAATAAGCTTTTGTATCTGTGTCTAGACCAACAGTATACATNTGGTGAGCCCAAACNACNAAGCCNACAACTCCTATCGCAACCATTGCATAAGCCATCCCTAAATATCCAAAAACTGGTTTTTTTGAAAATGTNGAAACAATGTGGCTTATCATTCCAAATCCTGGAAGNATTAGAATGTAAACTTCTGGATGACCGAANAACCAAAATAAATGTTGAAANAGAACTGGNTCTCCCCCTGTTTGNGCTTCAAAAAATGCTGTTCCAAAGTTTCTATCTGTTAAAAGCATTGTAATTGCACCTGCTAAAACTGGTAATGATAACAATAGTAAAAATGCAGTTACTAATATGGACCAAGCAAATAAAGGCATTTTATGTAAAGTCATTCCCGGGGCTCTCATGTTAAGAATTGTTGTTATAAAATTTATTGCTCCTAAAATTGAAGATGCTCCAGCAACATGTAGACTTAANATAGCTAGGTCCATTGCNGGTCCTGGTTGTCCAGTTTTTGATGAAAGAGGCGGGTAAATTGTCCATCCCCCTCCTACTCCTTGAGCTCCTGGAGGGCCNTCAACAAAAATGGAAGNNAGTAATAAAATAAAAGCTACAGGCAATAACCAGAATGAAATATTATTCATTCTAGGGAAAGCCATGTCTGGTGCCCCNATCATTATTGGTACAAACCAATTACCAAAACCACCGATCATCGCTGGCATTACCATAAAGAATATCATTATTAAACCATGGCCCGTCACTAGAACATTGTATAAATGATAATTACCGCCAAGAATACCATCGCCAGGATGCATTAATTCCATTCGCATTAAAACAGAAAANGCCGAGCCAATAATACCTGCNATAATTGCAAAAATTAGATACATCGTTCCTATATCTTTATGNTTTGTTGAGTATGCCCATCTTTTCCAGCCTGTTGGATTATGATGATGGTTTTCNGCTGTTGTTTGTCCGTACATAAATTAATTTAGTTTTTTAACAATTTTATTATTNATTTTNAATTCTTCTTTCGCAAACTTTANTTTCGCTTCTTCAAGCCATTTATTATATTCTTCTTCTGTCACTACATTAACAGTAATAGGCATNAAAGCATGTTTTATTCCACATAANTCTGAGCACTGACCNTAAAATGTNCCNGTCCTTTCAGCTTTAAACCANGTTTCATTAATTCTTCCAGGAACNGCATCTCTTTTTACACCAAAAGATGGNAATGCCCAAGCATGNAAAACATCGTTCGCTGTTATCATTACTTTAACNACTTTATTAACTGGAACAAATACTTCGTTATCTACAGTTAAGAGTCTAGGTTGATTTTCTTTTAAATCTTTATCNTCAATCATATACGAGTCGAAAATTATGTTTTCATCTGGATATTCNTATCCCCAGTACCATTGATANCCTATTGCTTTGATAGTTACATCTGCTTTTGGAATNCTGTCTTGAGAATATAAAACTTTAAACGANGGNACTGCCATGACAATTAATATTAAACAAGGCACTAAAGTCCAAATAACNTCAATAAAAGTATTGTGGCTTGTTGTTGAGGCAACTTTGTTTTTNGATGCTCTATATCTAAAGCATGTATATAAAAGNAAAAATAAAACAAATGCTGTGATACCAGTTATTATTGGTAANAGCATGTAGTCATGAAACCAAACAATATCATCCATACTTTTTGATGCAGAATTTTGGAAGCCAAGCTGCCAGTCCTTTGGCTCGTTGGCTTTTGTTGCAACAGGTACCAGACCTAAAATTAAGTAAGCAATTTTTTTAATCATAAGTTTTTATACAGCTTTTAGATGATTTAACAATTTCAATTAATGCGACAATTAATGAAAGTTATTGATAAAATTCACTAATGAAATAGCGCTTATTACAGCAGTGTCTGATCTTAGAATGTTTCTGGATATTGTAAATGGCACAACGTTAGGATTTCCACGAATAAGTTCTATTTCTGAGGGAGAGAAATCTCCCTCTGGTCCTACAAGCACGGATAAAGATTTAACTTTACTTAAAACCTCTTTTTTTAAATTATCTTTAGAATTTACATCTGCAAATAATAATTTTACAGACCCATCTAAATTATTCAGAAAATCTTTAAGCTTTGTTACTTTTGAAATTTCTGGGGGAATTAATTGATTAGATTGTTCAGTTGCTTCGATAACTATCTTTTTTGCTCTTTCAAAATTTAATTCTTTAACTTCTGTTCTTTCAGATAAAATCGGTGTGATTTTAGTGACACCAAGCTCTGTGGCTTTTTGTAAAATAGAGTCCATTGGACTTTTCTTAACTAAGCAGATAGCTAACTCAATATTAGAATTTTTAGATGGTTCTTTTAATTTATTTAAAAATTTTACTTCCACTCTATCTTTACCTAGAAAAATGATTTCGCTTAACCATTCTCCGTTTTTATTAAAAAAATTTATATTAGAACCTCTTTTCATTCTCATCACATTTGCAACATAATGGGTGTGCTCTTTAGACAGTAAGCTTGTCGTATTTTCTATTATATTTTCTGGATGAAATAATCTAATATTATTCATTAATATCAATTTAAGTTATGAAAAATATTAAAGCAATAATTTTTGATGCCTACGGCACTCTTTTTGATGTCAATTCAGCTGCTGAAAAATGTAAAGATAAAATTGGCGGGAAGTGGGAAGGTTTTGCTAATTATTGGAGAACCACACAACTAGAATATACTTGGCTTAGAAGTTTAATGAATAGGCATAAAGATTTCTGGCAAATTACAGAGGATAGTTTAGATAAATCAATGAAAACTTTTGAGATCGATCCCTCAATGAGAAATGAACTGCTTAACCTCTATAAAATACTCTCACCATTTAAAGAGGTTCCTGAGGTTTTAAAAACTTTAAAAGAAAAGAATTACAAAATTGGAATTCTATCAAATGGAACACCTGCTCTTCTTGATAAATTAATTGAAAACAATAATTTAAAAAATATCTTTGATGACATTTTTTCAATTGAGGAAGTTGGAGTTTATAAACCAAACTCAAAAGTTTATGACATGCCAGTTAAAAAATATAATATACAAAAAGATGAAGTTGTATTTTTAAGTGCAAATACTTGGGATGTGTCTGGTGGTGGAAATTATGGTTACAGCTCTATTTGGGTAAATAGAAATAATAATATTTTTGACAATCTTGATTACAAACCTAAGAATGAAATTAAAAATTTGAAACAGTTATTAGATATTGTATAAGCAAACTAAAATTTATGATAAATAAAATGACTAAAGGACAAAGAGCCGGGGACACCCCAATCGGAGTAGATGTATTAAAAGGTAAATCTTATTATTGGTGCACATGCGGATTAAGTGCGAAACAACCTTTTTGTGACGGGTCACATAAAGATACTGATTTTAAGCCTTTACCATATAAAGCTGATCAATCTAAGAAAGTTTTTTTCTGTACTTGTAAACAAACTAATGATCAGCCAATGTGTGATGGATCACACAACGCAAAGTAGTTGATATGAAAAATATTGAGGTTAAAAAAATTATAAAAGCTCTAAACGCATCAGACGGCGCTGGAGTAAAGTTAAAAAGAAGTGTAGGTACACCAGAAGCAGATTATATTGATCCTTTTTTAATGCTTGATGAGTTTGGTTCAGAAAATAAAGATGATTATATTGCAGGCTTTCCTCCTCACCCACATAGAGGAATTGAGACGGTTACTTACATGTTAAATGGAGAGTTTGAGCATCAGGACAGCACTGGTGCTAAAGGAACTATGGCATCCGGAGATGTACAATGGATGAAAACCGGTAGAGGAATTATACATTCAGAAATGCCTGCTATGAAAGAAGGTAGCCTACTAGGCTTTCAATTGTGGATTAACATGCCTGCAAAACTTAAAAAGAACAAGCCAGAATATCTTTATATTAAAGGTAATGAGCTTGGAACTCACAAAGACAAAGACAAAATTGTTAAGGTAATTGCTGGTAAATATGAAAATGCTGAGGGACCTGAAAAAAATCATAATGTAGAACCTATTTATTTTCATGTAGTTTTAAATGAAGGTAAAGAATTTAGTTGTGAAGCTCCAGATGGACACAACAGTTTTATATATTTACTTAGGGGTGAATTAAAAATTGGCAGTAAGGATCATAAAAAAACTTCTGACTCAAATTTAGTTTTACTTGAGAGAGGTGATAAACTTATTGTTAAAGCAACTAAAAAATCTGAATTTTTATTCATTGCTGGCAAACCCATAGGTGAGCCTATAGCTAGAGGTGGTCCTTTTGTGATGAATACGAAAGCTGAAATTCTTGAGGCAATTCAAGACTATAACAATGGAACATTTGCTAAATACTAAAAGTTCAAGTAATTTTAATAATGCCTAAATCGATAGTCATAAAAAAAAATGGAGGGCCAGAAGTTTTAGAACTTCAAGATGTAAACATCGGTTCGCCTGGGCCAGATGAAATTAAAGTTACTAATTATGCTATTGGATTAAATTATATTGATACGTATCATAGATCAGGTTTATATCCTTTGCCGTTACCTAGCGGGATAGGTTTAGAGGCTGCTGGTAAAATTGAAGAAATTGGTTCTAATGTAAAAGAGTTTAGTAAAGGAGATAACATAGCTTACGCGGCAATGCCGCTTGGAGCATACTCTCAACAAAGAATTATTCCTACTAAAATTGCAGTGAAAATTCCGGAATATATTTCATATAAGTTAGCAGCTACTTTAATGACGAAAGGCTTAACTACAAATTACTTAATTTGTAAAACTTATAAGCTTCAAGCTGGGGAAACTATTTTATTTCATGCTGCTGCAGGCGGAGTAGGACAAATCTTTGCTCAATGGGCTAATAGCATCGGAGCAAAAGTTATTGGCACAGTTGGTTCAGATGAGAAAATTAAAATAGCAAAAGATAATGGTTACGAACATGTAATAAATTATTCGAGAGAAGATTTTACAAAAGAAGTGATGAGAATAACTGATAATAAGGGAGTTCCAGCTGTTTTTGATGGTGTTGGAAAAAACACATTCAAAGGATCAATTGCTTGTTTAAAACCAAGAGGAATGATGGTAAGTTTTGGGAATGCTTCTGGGGCGTTGGATCCAGTTAATGTTCCTAAAGATATTCAATCTAAAAGTTTGTTTCTGACTAGACCTACAATTGGACATTATTTCACCAATAGAATCGAGCTTCAAAAAGGTGCTGATGAAATTTTTGAAAAAGTAAAATTTGGTAAAATCAAGATTAAAATTTTTAAAGAATATAAACTTTCTGAAGCACCACAAGCGCATAATGACCTGGAGTCTAGAAAGCTAAAAGGTCCAGCAATATTAATTCCATAATGGATAATAAAATTATTTCTCCATGTATAAGTATTTGTAAGACGGATCCTGTGACAGGTTATTGTTACGGATGTGCGAGAACATATGATGAAAAAAAAATTTGGAAAGATGAATATACTTCTAAAGATTGGAAAATAAAAAATTTAGATGAAATTACTAAAAGAATGAAGGGCTGGCAATTAGACACTTTTAAAGAGTCATATAAACATAAATTAAAAAATGGAATTTCATTATTTAAAAAGAGTATTTTAGAAAATAAATAAAATTATAAATCTCTTTTCATAGAGTCCATATCGCTTAAATGATATTTAAGAGCTTTATTGGACAGTCTTATTTCTTGTAAAAATAAAAAAATTGAAACTATCATACAAACACAACATCCTGCAAAAATTAATCTAGCTAATTGAGCGCTACCTAAATAAAGCATCAAAACCGTAGACATGTTAAAAAGAAAACCAAAAGCAGCAAAACCCATAGTATATTTTAACAAGTTAGTTCTGTTGTTCAGAACGTGAAGTTGGTTTTCCCATTCTGGGGGAGTGCGTTTATCAAAAGTATATTGATCATGTAGCCTTCTAATTAAAGCGCTTAAAGTATGATATCTATTGCTATACATCGTCATCATTAGAGGTATAGCTGGGAACATTAAAGCAGCAACTGTGTAATCTATATTCATATCGAATCAAATTGATTATGTAGATAGTGTTTGATATTTACAAGTCATATTTTCATGGAACATTTAAAGATATTTATTAATTTAACCAGGTTAAATAAACCGATTGGTTATATGCTTCTTTTTTGGCCTTGCTCTTGGGGATTAGCATATGCTTATAATTTAGATCAAGATTTAGAAATTTTCATATATTATTTAATATTATTTTTTTTAGGATCTATTTTGATGAGAAGTGCTGGCTGCATATTTAACGATATTATTGACAAAGATCTTGATAAAAAAGTGGCAAGAACCAAACTTAGGCCAATTGCAGCGGGAAAAATATCAATTAAAAAATCGTTTTTTTATGTAATATCTTTATGCGCTTTAGCTTTTTTAATTTTAATCCAATTTAATCCACTAACAATTATGTTAGGTCTAGGCTCTATGTTCTTAGCTTTCTCTTATCCATTTATGAAAAGGATAACTTACTGGCCTCAATTATTTTTAGGCTTAACTTTTAATTGGGGGGTTGTAATGGCCTGGACTGCAGTAAATAATAACATATCGAATGAAATAGTTACACTTTACTTATCAGCCATATTTTGGACATTGGGCTATGACACAATTTATGGGGTTCAAGATATGGTAGATGATGAGATTATTGGTGTAAAATCAACATCAATTAAATTTAAAAAAAATATAAAATTTTTTGTTGGCATATCTTATTTGTTAACTTCTTTAATATTAATATATTTATTTCAAGATATGATAAATTTAAATCTTTTTACAATATTGCTAATATTTTTCATTTTAAGTTTAATTTACCAAGTAAAAAAATTTAATAAACACAAAGCAAAAGACTGTTTGGTTGCCTTTAAATTTAATAATATTTCTGGATTAATACTATTTTTAGGAATTTGCTCGATAAATTTATAAATGAAATTTCAAGAACTTAAATTAATTTTAATTCGTATATACAAAGAGTACGTAAAAAAACACTTAAAAAGAATTTTCATTGCATTAGTGCTGTCAATAATAGTTGCTGGAAGCACTTCTTCAATTGCATGGCTACTTGATCCAGCAGTAAAAAAAATTTTTATAGACCAAGACAAAACTTTAGCTTGGCTTATCCCAATATTAATAATCATAACATTTTCAGCAAAAGGTCTATCATTATATTTTGCTAGAATTAATATAATAAGAGTTGGTCAAGAAGTTTCGGGAGAATTACAAAAACAAATTGCTAGAAATATTCTAGAGTCAGATATCCAAACATTGGATAATAGACATTCGGGAAAATATATATCTAATATACTTTTTGATTCTAATAGAGTTCAATCTTTAGTTAGTACTGGAGTTTTAAATTTAATGAAAGATAGTTTTTCAATAATTGCCTTGGTATCATTAATGTTTTACCAAAATTGGAAATTAGCTTTGTTTGCAATTTTGATGATGCCATTAGCAGCTGGATTAGCTAAAAATTTAGGGAAAAGAATTGGTAAAGCAGTAGGTCAAGCAGGAGAAATTTCAGGTAAATTAACTTCTTTTTTATCAGAAATTTTTAAAGGTTCAAAAATGATTAGAATTTACCAAAAAGAAGAGGAAGAAAGTGAAAATGCAAGAAAAATAATTGATGGGCTCGTAGAAAAAGAAATCAAGATACACAGTGTTGTCATTAGAGCAACTCCCATAATGGAAATTTTAACTGGAATAATGATTGCCGGATTTATATTTTTTTCAGGTAAACTTATTGCATCTGGTGAATTAACAGTTAATAGCTTTTTCTCATTTTTAGCTGCTATGATGTTAGCTTACCAGCCTATAAGATCTTTAGCAACGATCAACATGGTGGCATACGAGGGTGCTGCAGCATTTAAAAGGATTGCTAGTATAATTGATCATTCAATTAATATAAAAAATAATAAAGAGCTTCCTAGCCTAAAAATTGAAAATTGTAATATCAATTTCAAAAACGTAGGATTTAAATATTTTGCTAGTGAAAAAAGAGCAATTAAAAATATCAATTTAGATATTGCCGGAGGTGCAATGACTGCTTTTGTAGGTCATAGTGGTGCAGGCAAAAGCACTATTCTGAATCTTCTTCCAAGATTCTATGATCCTCAAACTGGAAACATTGAAATAGACAATCAAGATATAAAAAAAATTTCACTTAATTCCTTAAGAAAAAACATGTCTTTAGTAAGCCAAGATGTAATCTTATTTGATGATACTGTTAGAAATAATATTGCTTACGCAAATTCTAATGCATCCCAAGATGACATTGTAGAAGCGTGCAAATTTGCTGCAGCAGATGAATTTATTGATAAACTACCTCTGGGTTACAATACTATAATAGGTGAAAATGGTATTAAGCTTTCAGGCGGTCAAAAGCAGAGGTTATCAATTGCTAGAGCAATTTTAAAAAAATCTCCAATAATTTTATTAGATGAGGCCACTTCATCATTAGACGCAGACTCAGAGGAGATTGTTCAAAATGCCATATTAAATTTAACTAAAAATAAAACAACTCTCGTCATAGCACACCGACTTTCTACTATACATAAAGCTAATAAAATTTTTGTTTTAAAAAACGGAGAGATCAATGATTTTGGAAATCATGAATCACTTATGAAAAATTGTAAAGAGTACAAGTCATTGTATGAAAAGCAATTAAAATAAACTAATGATTTTTATTTATAGATTTATTACATTTTTTTTTTATCCAATTTTAATAATCTTAATTTTTTTTAGAAAAATATTAAAAAAAGAAGATAGTATTAGGTATAAAGAAAAAATTTTTTCTTCCTATTTTTCTCCAAGGATCGATAGCAAAAAAAAACTAATATGGTTTCATGCAGCAAGCATTGGTGAAGTTCAAAGTATACTGCCTTTGATATATAAAATGAAAGAAGATGAAAAAAATTTAGAGTTCCTAATCACAACAGTTACTTTAAGCGCAGGAAATTTAATAGAAAAAAAAATAGTTCAACATCATTATATTAAACATAGGTATTTTCCCCTAGACGTAAAATTTTTAATGAAAATATTTTTAGAAAAATGGAAACCAGGTTTAATAATATTTGTCGATTCAGAAATTTGGCCTAATTTATTAATGGAAATTAAAAAAAAGAAAATACCATTGGCGATAGTTAACGGAAGAATAACAAAAAAAACTTTTAAAAGATGGATGATGATATCCAGTTTTGCAAAAAAGATTTTTAATATTTTTGATTTATGTCTAGCTTCAAGCAATGAGTCAAAAAAATATTTAGAGCAATTAAATGCTAGAAGTCCAAAATACATTGGGAATATAAAATTAGCGGGTATAATAGATAAAACAAATATTAGAAATATAAATAAAAATATTCTTAGTGAAAAAAAATTTTGGTGCGCTGCAAGTACTCATAAAGGTGAAGAAATTTTTTGTCTTAAAACTCATCTAAATTTAAAAAAAAATTATAAAGATATAATTACAATAATCATTCCAAGACATATAGATAGATCGATGGAAATAAAAAGATTATGTAATAAAATGAACTTATCTGCTCAAATTTTAAGTGATGAAGAAGTAATTACCAAGGGGAAAGAAATAATAATTGTTAATAGTTTTGGAGTACTTCATGAATATTTTAAATATTCTAAAAGTGTTTTTATAGGTAAGTCCTTGATAAAAAAATTACAAAAAGTCGGCGGTCAAAACCCTATTGAAGCAGGTAAGCTTGGTTGTAAAATATACCATGGACCATATGTATATAATTTTAAAGAAATATATGATTTATTTAAGATATATAAAATCGCTGAAGAAGTTTCTGATGAAAATGAACTTTCAAAAAAATTAGCGATAGATTTATCGAGAACTAAAAAAAATCAAAATGAAATTACCGAAAAAATTAATTATCTAGGAAATAAAATATTAAATAGTAGCTATGAGGAAATAAAAAAAATTTAATATAATGAAATTTTTTAAACCTAAATTTTGGGAAAGTAAAAATAATATTTATTCAATTCTTCTTCGGCCAATTTCTATAATTGTTCAAATAGTCATATCTCTAAAAAAGATATTAATTATTTCAAAGAAATTCAATATTCCAATAATCTGCGTGGGAAATGTTTATTTAGGTGGTACAGGAAAGACCCCTATATCTATAGAAATTGCAAAAGAATTAGAAATAAAAAGAAAGAAACCAGTTATTATAAAAAAATATTATAAAAATCAGTTTGACGAACATTTGTTGATTAATCAAAAATTTAATTCTTTGATTTTAAATAATAATAGAGTTCAAGCTATTAAAGAAGCAGAGAAAAAAGGTTTTGATGTAGTCGTTTTGGACGATGGATTTCAAGATCACTCTTTTAAAAAAAATTTGAATATAATATGTTTTCACAGCAATCAATCTATTGGCAATGGTTTAGTTTTACCCTCGGGACCATTGAGAGAAAACCTTACATCTTTAAAAAAAGCACATATCGTAGTCATTAATGGAAATAAAAATCATTTATTAGAAAAACAAATTTTAAATATTTCAAGTAATATTGAAATTTATTATTCAAAATATACACCCTTAAATATTCAAGAATTTCAAAATAAAAAGCTTTTTGCTTTTGCTGGCGTCGGTAATCCAAATAATTTTTTTGATCTGTTAAAAGAAAATAATTTAAATGTGCAAAAGACTTTATCTTTCCCAGACCATTATCATTTTAACAAACTAGAATTGGAAAAAATAAATGAAGAAGGTTTAAAAAATAATTTTGAAATTATAACAACTGAAAAAGATTTTTATAGAATTAAAAACTATGGATTTGACAATATAAAGTATCTCAAAATTGAGTTACAAATTCATAAAAAAGATAAACTTATAAAACAAATATTAAATTATCTATGATTAAATTTGTAAAATATTTTCTTGAAGCCATTCTAATATATTGTTTTTTTATAATAGGGAAATTAATTGGTCTTTACAAAGCTCGAAGATTATTTTCTTTTATTTTCAAAAAGATTGGGCCTCTTATAAAATCTAAAAATGTTGTTGATAAAAATTTAAATAAATTTTTAAAAAAAAATTTTGAAGAATCTAAAAATAAGATTATTTCAGATATGTGGTCTAATTATGGAATGACTTTCATTGAATATATTTTTCTAAATAAATTAAGAAATGAAAATTCACATATTGAGATTGAAGGTGAAAAAATATTGAGCGATATATCTAAAAGCAATAAGCCAGTTATATTTGTATCTGGACATTTTGCAAACTTTGAGCTCATGTCTATGGAAATTACAAAAAAAAAAATAAATTTAGCGACTATATACAGACCTCTTAATAATTTTTTTTTAAATCCTTTTATGGAATACTTAAGAAAAAAATATATATGCAAAAATCAAATTAAAAAAGGTGTTAAAGGAGTTAAAGACTCTATTAAATTTATCGATAATGATCATAGTATTGCTTTAATGATTGATCAACGCGTAAGCGAAGGAATAAAAATTAAATTTTTTAATGATGATGCTTTTACAACAACTTTGCCAGCACAATTAGCACTTAAATATAAACTTAATATTGTTCCAATTTTTATTCAAAGAATGAATATTAATAACTTTAAAATGAAGGTGTTTAATCCAATAGATATTTCTAATTTAAATAAGTTAGAAATTACAAAAAAACTTAGTCAAATCCTAGAAAAAATGATTTCAGATAATCCAGGCCAATGGATTTGGACTCACGATAGATGGAAATAATTAAGTAAATTCTATTTTTTTAATTTTCTGTAGTGTTCATTAACTTCTGCTGGAGAATAGTAAGCTTCTTGTAAGTCTACATTCCAATAATTCAATTGATGTAATGGGATTTCTTTTCCAGAGATAGCACAAATTACAAACTCTCCTTCCTCAATAATTTCAAATGAGTTATTCTTATATTTAAGTTTAGCTTTTTTTTTATTCATCTATAAATTATATATAATATATCAATTCATATGAATATCGCTTTAATAGGTAGTGGTGGAAGAGAGCATGCT
>NHHC02000041.1 GCA_002169935.2 Candidatus Pelagibacter sp. TMED153
ATTGCAATTGTAAATGCTTGTAAAAAAATTGTAGCTAAAGGTAAAAGAGTTGCAGCTAAAATGCTTGAAGTTAATGAAGATGAAATCGAATTCAAGGATGGAGAATTTGTTGCTCTAAAATCTAACAAGAAAAAAACAATTGGTGAGGTAGCTTTTGCTTGTTATTTACCAGGACAAAGAGATGAAATGAAATCACCAATACCGGAAGGAGACGAGCCAGGTTTAATTGAGTCTTCTTTCTTTGATCCAGCAAACTTTTCATTCCCAGCAGGTTCACATATTTGTGAAGTAGAAATTGATCCTGATACTGGAAATGTCAAAGTTGAAAAATATACAGCTGTAGATGATTTTGGAAGAATAGTTAATCCAAATATTGTTGAAGGACAAGTTCATGGAGGAATAGCTCAAGGAATTGGCCAAGCTTTACATGAAAATACTCAGTATGATGAAACAGGACAATTAATGACTGCTTCTTATATGGATTATACAATGCCAAGAGCTGATAACTTTCCTGAGTTTAATTTAGGTTTCACTTGTACTCACGCAACTTCAAATCCTCTAGGGGTTAAAGGTTGTGGAGAAGCTGGTGCAATCGCTTCTCCACCAACTGTAATGAATGCTGTTATTGATGCATTAGGTGGTCAAGAAATTTCAATGCCAGCAACAGCTGAAAAAGTTTGGAAGGCCTGTAAGGTAATGAAAAAATCTAACGCTAAAGCAGCATAGGAGGAAAATATGAAATCATTCAATTATCATGCGCCAAAAGATGTTAAAGATGCATCTAAATTAGCCTCTTCTAGCTCTGCGTTTTTAGCTGGAGGAATGACAACAATTCCTTCCATGAAGTTGGGATTGGCAAGTTACAAAGATGTGATTGATATTAAAAATATAAAAAAATTATCAGGCATCAAAGTGAGTGGAAAAACTGTAACTATTGGCGCAACAACTAAACATGCTGAAGTTGCAGCATCAAAAGATGTTAATAAAACAATTCCTGCTCTTGCTAAATTAGCAGGAAATATTGGTGACGCTCAAGTGAGAAATAGAGGAACAATTGGAGGATCAATTTCAAATAATGATCCCTCAGCTTGTTATCCTTCTGCTTGCATGGCACTTAATGCAGTTATCCATACAAATAAAAGAAAGATAGAAGCAGAAAAGTTTTTTACAGGAATGTTTGAAACTGCTTTAAAAAGTGGCGAACTTGTAGAAGCAGTAGAGTTTGAAATTCCAGAAAAAGCTGATTATCAAAAACATCCAAACCCAGCATCAAGGTACGCAATCATTGGGGTGTTTGTTGCAAAACATAAAAAAGATGTGAATGTTGCTGTAACAGGAGCAAAATCTTGTGTTTATATTGATAAAGATCTATCGAAAAAATTAAGCTCTAATTTTTCGGTATCAGCAATTGAAGGTACCGAAGTAAAATCTTCGGGTATGAATTCTGATATGCATGCATCTGCAGAATACCGAGCTAATTTGGTATCACTATACGCAAAAAAAGCTGTTGAAGCTTGTTAGTTAAGATTTATATTTCAGCAAATGAAAAACTCATTTGATGAAAAAATCTTAGAAGAAGCAAACGATTGGGTAACAGCTAATCAAAAGGTTGTTTTAGCAACAGTAATTCAAACTTGGGGATCCTCTCCAAGACAAGTTGGTAGTAGAATGATAGTTAATGAGAAGGGAGACTTCTCAGGTTCTGTTTCAGGAGGATGTGTAGAGTCAGCAGTTGTAAGAGAATGTATTGGTCTTATCAAAGACAATAAACCTTGTAAAAAAATAGAATTTAAAGTTTCAAATGAAAGTGCTTGGGAAGTAGGCCTTGCTTGCGGTGGAGAAATCGTAGTCTATTTAGAACAAGTTAATTAATGAAATTACAAACACTAAAATCAATTATTGAAAAAAAGAAAAATAAATCTGAATTTGCAATTATCACCAATCTTAAAACAGGCGAGAGTAAAATTTTTGAAAAAGACAAACCTTTAAGTAAAGAAATGAAAGTTTATTCCAATCAAATCGATGAATTTTTTAAATCCAAAAAAAACGGAGTTATAGAAAATTCTGAAATATTTGTTGAAACTTACATATTACCAATAAAAGTAATAATAGTTGGAGCAGTTCACATTGCACAATACCTAGTAGATTTTGCAAAGAGTTTGAATTTTGAAATTTCTATAATTGATCCGAGAGGTTATTTTGCATCTGAACAAAGATTTCCTGATATGAAAATAATCAACAAATGGCCCGATGAAGCCTTCCAAGAAATAGATACTAATGAAAATTCAGCCTTAATTGCTTTGACACACGATCCAAAAATTGATGATCCAGCTCTTCAACATGCATTAAAGAAAAAATTTTATTACATTGGAGCACTTGGAAGTAAAAAAACTCACGAGAATAGATGTCAAAGATTAAAGGATGCAGGTTTTAGTGATGATCAAATTAATTCAATACATGGACCAATAGGTATTAAATTAGGTGGAAGATCAGCACCTGAAATAGCTTTATCAATAATTGCTCAACTAGTCTCAGAAACTTATAAAAAGTGATTAGTGCAATCTTATTAGCAGCAGGTCAATCGAAGAGATTAAAATCTGAAAACAAATTAATAAAATTATATAAAAAAATACCACTAATAAATCATTCATTAAAAGTATTACAAAAAAGCAAAGTTAAAAAAATTATTATCGTTCTTGGTCACCAAAATAAAGAAGTTAAAAAAGTAATTAAGACAAATAAGAAAAATATTTTTGTATACAATAAGAATTATAAAAAAGGCATGGCGTCATCTATTAAAGTTGGATTAAAAAAAATATCAAGAAATGATAAAGGATTTATTATTGTTCAATCAGATATGCCATTTATAAAAGTACCAGATATTAATAAAATTTATAATTCAATAAAACTAAAAAAGTATTTAGTTTGTGNTTTGANGTTNAAAAATAGAATAGGCAATCCAATAGGTTTTGATATTTCAATTATGAAAAAATTTAAAAATATNAAAGGTAAATTTGGTGCAAAATTTATGGTCAAAAGACTTAAGAATAGAACNAGATTTATTAAAATTAGTAGTGCCAAAGCTTTTAAAGATTTTGATAAAGCTTCAGATTTTAGAGTCTGATTTATTGAAATTAATTCTGAAAAGTAAAAGAATAATTAAGATTATTAAAAAAATAAGTGGTTTAAAGAATATAGTTTTGGATAACCAAATGAAATGTAATACTCCAAAAATTGCGATTACATAAACTAATCTATGAAGTTTTTTCCAGTTTTGTTTTAAAAGTCTTGCCATTTTATTTGATGAAGTGATTGCTAAAGGAATTAGCAAAAGCCAAGCAGAGAATCCGATAAACACAAATTTTTTTTTTAAAACATCATCTATTAAAGGTTCAAAATCAAATCTATAATCGAGCCCAACATAACTAAGCATATGTATAGAAGCATAAAAAAAAGCAAATAACCCAAGCATTCTTCTAAATTTAATCCACTCCAATGATTTTGTGATTTTTTTAAGAGGAGTCATTGAAAGAGTTAAAAAGATAAAGATTAAAGTCCATTCTCCAAAATGATTTATTATTCTATCAACTGGCTCAGGACCTAATTTATTATAAAATATTTGATAAATGATAATGCACAGAGGCCAAAGAGATATTAAAAAAACAGTGGGCTTGAAATAGTTTTTCAATTTATTTTAGTAATTTTTTTTCAAATCCATACCACTATAAAGATGAGCAACTTCATCTCCATAGCCATTGAACATTAAGGTTTTTATTCTTGGAGCTAAAATACTTTCTCCTATAACTCTTTCAGTTTTTTGTGACCACCTTGGATGATCAACTCCAGGATTTACGTTAGAGTAAAAACCATATTCTCTTGGTGAAGCATTTTTCCACGCAGTGTTTGGCATGTTTTTTGTTAATCTTATTTTTACAATCGCTTTTGCGCTTTTAAACCCATACTTCCATGGAATAAATATTCTTAAAGGGGCTCCATTTTGATTTGGTAAAGATTTTCCATATAGACCTGTTACAACAGTGGTTAGAGGATGCATTGCTTCATCTAATCTCAAACCTTCAATATATGGCCAGTTTAATACAGGAAACCTTTGACCAACCATTTCTTCAGGGTTATAGACAGTTTCAAATTCAACAAACTTTGCTGTTGGTTTAATTTTAACTTTATTAAGTAATTTACTTAGTGAAAAACCTAACCATGGTATAACCATAGACCAACCCTCAACACATCTTAGTTTCAAAATTCTTTCTTCAGATTTAATTGTCAAAACTTCTTCAATTGGAAGATCTAACGGTTTTTCAACTTCACCTTCAATTTTTATATTCCAAGGTTTTGTAGTAAAATTTTTTGCCTTTCTATGTGGATCACCTTTACCAGTACCGAACTCATAATAGTTGTTATATGTTGTTATGTCTTCATAACTAGTTGGCTCATTTAAATTACTAGCTTGAGCATTGATTAGTGGTACTGAACTTAAGGTAAGTGCCCCTAATCCATAACCCATAGATCTTAAAAAAGATCTTCTTTTATTATAAATTTTTTCTGAAGTAATTTCTGAAAGTTTAAATCTTTTCATTAGCAATAGGGTTACCTTTTAACCATTCGCTTTCATCATTTTCATAATGTTCTTTTTTCCAAATTGGAGACCTTTTTTTTATTTCCTCAATTATATATCTTGAAAGAACATATGCTTGATCACGATGTTTGCAAGCAACTGCGATAATTATGCTAATCTCACCTAATTTTAAATGTCCTTTAGCATGCTCAATAAATACAGCTTTATCTTTAATATTTAACTTTTGATCTGCTTCATTATAAATTTCCTCAAAATTTTTGATCACCATTTCGTCATGACTGTCGTAAGTAATTCCAATGACAGTTTTGTTATCATTGACATTTCTTACTGTTCCTAAAAAATAGATTGATGCTCCAAACTTGGAGTCCTTTATAAATTTTTCAGCATTTGAAGTAAGGATTTTTTCGTTTTTAGAATTTACTATCTTAGTATGTAGCATCAGCCTCCTCCAATAGGTGGAATAATACCAATCTTTTGATCCTTTGTGATTTTATAATTTTCACTAATTATTTCATTATTTTCAGAACAAAAAGCTGATGATTTTACAATTTTTATAAAATTTTTATTACCTTTAAAATTTTTATTAAGATATTGAATGATTTCTTTTCTTAAATCATTAACCGAAGCTTTATCTTGCACTTCAAGCTCTAAGTAATCTTTATCACTAAAATCTCTACTAGCTCCAAATAATTCTAACTTAATTTTCATTTTTTTAATTTTGTTGAGAATTTTAAATTTTCATTATTAAATTTAGATTTATTTTTATTAATAAAGTCGTCCATTATCTTTAATTTTTCTTCTTCAAATTCTGCGACTTTTCTCTCACTAAGATCAACATATAGAGCCAGAACTTCAATTGTTGATGCAAGGTATTTTTTTTCTTTATGAATCATTTCCATTTTATACTGAAGACGTTTTTTATCATGATCGAAATAAGCTAAATTAATATCCACCTCGTCATTCAATAAAAGTTCTTGGTTATAAGTTAAATGTGACTCAACCATCATTGTACTTTTTTTAGTAGTCTTTGCTGAATGCTCTCCCATCTTAAAAATATCATTTAAAGTATCTGCTCCAAACTTATCAAAAATTAAAAGATAATATGAAACATTCATATGATCATTGTAATCAATCCAATCTTTAATAATTTTTTTAGAACTTAGATAAACAGACATTAAAAATTTAAAAAATATTTTTTAAAAATTCAGGTAGTCCATCTGGATTGGTCCACAATCCACTTTTTCCACCCTCTTTAATTAATAATTTAATGTCATCAATTTTAAGATGCGGGTTAACAATTTTGCTTAAATCATAAATAGTTATTAGTGCTGCGTTCACACCCATTATAGCTTCCATCTCAACACCTGTTTTAGCAACTGCTGATACAACACAAAAAACCTCTAATGAATTATCCACTTCATTCAAAATAATTTTACTGGCTGTATGGTCAATTGATAGTGGGTGACATAAAGGAATTAGCTCACTTGTTTTTTTAACACCTAATACTGCTGATACCTCAGCTAAAGTTACAGGATCTCCTTTAGGCATCTTTTTATTTTTGATTAAATCAAAAACGTCTTTTCCAACATAAATTTTACCTGAAGCTAATGCTCTACGAAAAGTTTCTTTTTTTGAAGAAACATCAACCATATTAAATGAATTTTTTTGGAAAATTTCTTTTGCCCAGTCTCTTAGCTCTTCTTGATTAATTATTTTTAAATTTTTCATTTAACCACCTGTTTTAGATAGATTCTTAGCCAAACCGGTTTCACCAAGTTCTAAGTAGTGAGATTCTTTTTTAAATCTCATTTGACCTAATATAAGATCTTTTAACTCTTCAGTTTGATTATCTTTTTGAAGCAAATGTCTTATACTTATTCCTGTATTTCCAAACAAACAAAGTCTTAAATCTCCTTTTGATGTAATTCTTAAACGGTTACATGATTTACAAAAGTCTTTAGAGTATGGTGCTATAATTCCAAATTTCCCTTTGTAATCTGGATTTATATAATTTAGTGATGGACCAGCATCCAATCCTTGTGTTTGATATATCCAATTATTATCATTTAAGTAACTTTTAAAAATTTTAGATGAAATATGGTACTTGTTAAAGTAATCAAGATTATCACCTGTCTGCATTAACTCGATATATCTAAAACTGACTTTGTTTTTTTTTATGAAATCTGACCATGCATTAAAGTCTTTAGTAGATGCATTGACTCCATTTAGAAGAACTGCATTTATCTTTATATTTTCAAAACCTAAATCTTGTAAAACTTGAATTCCTTTAAGAATTTCTGGTAATCTGTCATGCTTAGTAATATTTTTAAATGTTTCTCTATCTAAACTATCAATACTGATGTTAATTCCATCTAAGCCACTATCTATTAGTAACTTTGCTTTTTGATCTAGATGGTATCCATTTGTTGTAATAACAACTTTTTTTATACCTGTTTCATTTTTTAAAATTTTTATAATTTCAAAAAAATCCTTTCTCACAGTTGGTTCTCCACCAGTTACCCTGATTTTTTGAACACCTAACTCAGAAAAACCTTTAGCAAGTCGTCTTATTTCATCTATGTGCAAAAATTTTCTATTATCGCTTTTATCTGCCATGTAACCATTGGGCAAACAATAACCACATTTAAAATTACAAACTTCGGTTATAGACATTCTTATGTATGGAAATTTTCTACCAAAACTATCCTGTAAGTGGTTCATAGAATAAACTTATACTAGAATTGATAAATAATAAATGAGGAAATAAAGTAAAAGTTTTCATACAACTAAAAATTGTAAATTTATTTTTCTATTTTTTGTTACATAAATTTTTGTTATATTCACAATTATTGGAGGCGCTAAATGAAAAAAGATAAAACAAAACTTAATTTAAATCGAAGAAATTTTTTAACGGGAACGGCTACACTAGCAGGTATTGCAGCAACAGCTTCTGTTGTTCCAATAACTATTGCTAACGCTAATCATTCTGAAGGAAAAAAAGGTTTACCAGATTTTATAAGCTGGAAAGATCGAGATGCTTTAATTGTACACTCTGATAAAGGAATTGAAACTCATAGAAGTGCGATTGGTGAAAGTTTAATTACACCAAATAGAAATATTTATATCAGAAATAACATGCCGACTATGACTGATAAACAAATAGGTGATAGAAAAAAATGGAAAGTTTCTATAGAGGGAGTAAAAAATCCTCAAACTTTCACATTGGCTCAACTTCAAAAATTAGGCCATGAAACAATGGCAACAATTTTACAGTGTTCAGGTAATGGAAGAGGATTTTTTGAGCATAAGCCTAGAGGCTCACAATGGAAAACGGGTGCTGCAGCATGTGTTCTTTGGACTGGAGTTCCAATGAAAACAGTTGTAGATGCTTGTGGAGGTGTTAACGGAGAAGCTGTTTATATGACTTCTGAAGGAGTTGATCATGAACCGACAGGTTTAGATCCAAAAAAAGCAATGATAGCTAGATCAGTTCCTAAAAAAGTTTACAAAGATGCGATGCTTGCTTGGGAAATGAACGGTGTTCCATTGCCTAACGCTCATGGAGGACCATTAAGAATGGTAACACCAGGGTACTTTGGAATAAATAATGTTAAGCATATAGGAAAAGTAGCTTTTACGACTGAACAATCTTCAGTTAAGTATATGAAATCAAGCTATAGAATTTCTCCTATCGGAAAAAAAGGATCTCAGTATCCATCGTGTTGGGAAATGCCAGTTAAGTCATGGATAACAAGACCAACTGATGAAACAGGAACTGTTAAAGCAGGAAAAGTTCAAATAGTTGGAGTAGCTATGGGAGGTACGAAAAAAGTAAGAAGTGTTAAAGTATCTGTCGATGGTGGTAGTAGCTGGAAAAGAGCAAAATTTATCGGTCCAAATTTAGGTAAATATGCCTGGAGACAGTTTGTATTAGAAACAACTCTATCTTCTGGAACATATAATCTTGCTAGTTTAGCTTCGAATGGTTCTGATAAACAGCCAGAATTAAGAATGGAAAATAGAAGAGGATATGCTCACAATGGCTGGAAAGACCACAGCGTGAATATAACTGTAGTATAGAAGATCAAAAATAATTAAAGTAAGTTAATGAAAATTAAAAGTTTTTTATTAATTTTACTAATTTTTATAATATCTAAAATTAATTTTTCATTTGCTGATGAAGCTCAAATGAAAAAAGGGTTGGAAATTTTTAATGAAACTGCTGGATGTGCTGCGTGCCATGTTTTGAAGGCTGCAGGATCTGAGGGCAATATTGGGCCAAATTTAGATACAGTTACTATGACAGTTGAATCTGTGAAAGAAATGGTAACCTACGGACTTGGAGTAATGCCTGCTTTTGGAGAAAGTGGAATTTTGACTAAAGAAGAAATAGAAATTGTTTCCCAATACGTTGTGAAAGTAGCAAACAAGTAATTAATATTTTTAACTTCCAGTTTATCACTGGAAGTTAAATAAATTTTTATTGTCCTGGAGCTTTATAACCAATTTTACTAGCTTTTGATGTAGCCTTATTAAAATCAATTGCTTCTAACATTGTTAAGTTTTCAACTGCACCTGAAGCCTCAACAACTAATTTAATTGCAGCAAAATCATCAAAGCTAGGCACTTCAGATACGACTATAAAGTCATAAGGACCTCTTACAATGTCCATACTGTGCATAGATCCGCCCATTGCTTTAGTAAGTTGCTCCACTACAGCTTTTCTATCACTTCCAGGATCTTTAAGAAATCCTTGAAAAGCTTTTGCTGTGTAGTTTCCCATTATGTATGCTTTCATATTTACCCCTCTTTTTTATATTTATATTCTACTAAATATACAAAAATGTTGATATGTTTTATTTGCATGCTAGACACAACCTTAAGTAATGCTAGATTATTAACATGTACGAAAAATTTGGACAATTCATCAATGGTAAATGGCAACAATCCTCAGATAAAGCGACTTATGAGGTAATTAATCCTGCTAACGAAGATATTTTAGGACATGCATCAAAAGCCACTCCTAAAGATGTAGAGGCAGCATTACAATCAGCAGCAAAAGGATTAGAAGTTTGGAAAAAAACTGCTCCTTGGCAGAGAGCCTATATTATTAGACGTATTGCAGATAAGATGAGGGAAAAGCAAGATGTGCTGGCTAAATGGATGACACTTGAAGTTGGAAAACCATTTATTGAAGCTAAGGGAGAAATAAATGGTGCAGCGGATATTTTTGAATGGAATGCTGAAGAAACAAAAAGAATTTATGGTCAAACTGTTGAAAGTAGATTTGCAGACACAAGAGTACATGTTTACTATCAGCCTGTAGGAGTAGTTGCAGCACTGTCACCATGGAATTTTCCAGCGGTACTTTCAGCTAGAAAAATTGCAACTGCTTTAGCCGCAGGTTGTTCTGTTATAATTAAACCTGACGTAATTACCCCGGGTGTAGTGATGGAGATGGTAGATATTTGCAGGGAAAGTGGAGTACCTCCGGGCGTAGTAAATCTTTTATCAGGTGATCCTCCTAGCATTGCACAGCAATTAATTGCTTCAGATACAGTTAAAAAAATTTCAATAACAGGATCATCAAGAGTCGGAAAACTAATTCTAAAACAAGCTGCTGACAAAGTTCAAAGAGTTACAATGGAATTAAGTGGCCATTCACCTTTTATTGTATTTGATGATGCTGATATTAAAAAAGCGGCAGATATGGCAATAGCAGCAAAGTTTAGAAATAATGGTCAAGTTTGTATATCTCCAAATAGATTTTATATACATGAGAGTAAAAAAGATGAATTTGTAAATTTATTTTTAGATAAAACAAAGAAATTGAAAATTGGAGATGGCATGGACCCTCAAACGCAACTAGGTCCTTTAACAACAAAGAAAAGACTAAATGAAGTAGAAGAGCTAGTTGAAAAAACAAAACAAGAAGGAGCTAAAGTTTTGTTGGGAGGAAAAAGGCCTGCAGGTTTTAATAAGGGTTTTTATTATGAACCAACAATATTTGATAATGTAAAAGATAATTATACGATAATGAAGCAAGAACCTTTTGGACCATTAGTGCCTATGCTTTCATTTAAATCTTTTGATGAAGTGATCGAAAGAGCTAATAATCATGAATTAGGTTTATGTAGTTATGTTTGTACAAATTCAATGGAAAAAGCTCATTTAGCATCTGAACAATTAGAAACTGGAACAGTAGGAGTAAACACAGGTTTTATTGCAATCGCTGAAGCACCTTTTGGAGGAATTAAACAAAGTGGATATGGCAGAGAAGGTGGATCTAATGCAATCAAAGATTATCTAAATGTTAAGTATACTCATCTGGGAATTAAAGGATAATTTTAAAGTTAAATGATTGAATTAATTATTGCTTTTGGAGCTGGACTAATAAGTTTTTTATCTCCATGTGTTTTGCCATTAATTCCCGGATATATTTCTTACATTTCTGGCAGTTCATTAAATGAATTGATAGAAAAAAAGAATATAAATTTACTTCCAATTATTTTATTTACTTTTGGATTTTCAATAGTTTTTATTATTTTTGGAGCTGCTTCAACTTATTTAGGCCAAGTATTACTTCAAAATTCAAATGAATTAAGAATTGCAGCTGGTTTAATAATAATTCTTTTTTCACTTCATATTATTGGAGTCTTTAATTTAAAATTTCTTAATTATGAAAAAAGAATTGAGACAAAAACAAATAATAATTTTTATAGTCCAATATTAATTGGTATGGCTTTTGCTTTTGGATGGACGCCATGCATAGGTCCTATTTTAGGATCAATTTTAGTTCTTGCAACAACAGAAGAAAGTGTGAATAAGGGCATTTATCTTCTAACTTTTTACTCATTAGGTTTAGCAATACCATTTATTTTATCAGGATATTTAATACAAAAGTTTTTAATATTTTCTAAAAATTTTAAAAAAAATATCAATTTAGTATCTAAAGTAGGTGGAATTATACTATTAATTACAGGTATTTTAATATTAACTAACCAATTACAAGCTTTGGGGTATTACTTATTGAATATTCTCCCATTCTTACAAAATTTTGGATAGTTAAAATTATGAAAATTTACCAAATAGATTCTAGTGCTAGAAAAGAAGGCTCTACGTCTAGAGCGTTAGCTAAAAAATTATTAGACAAAATTAAAAAACCTGAGGATGAAGTTATTTATAGAGATTTAGATGATGAAATGGTTTTTGTTTCTGGTTTAACCGAGTCCGGAATGAAAATTGAAAAAAAAGATCAAACAGAGCATCATAAAAAAATGTTTGAGTTATCGGACACTTTAGTTAAAGAACTTAAAGACAGTGATGTTATTATAATATCTGCTCCAATATACAACTATGGGCCACCAGCTACCCTAAAAGCTTGGTCAGATCTTGCTGCAAGAGTAGGAGAAACTTTTAAATTTAAACCTAATGGTAGAAGAGAAGGTTTATTAAAAAATAAAAGAGCTTACTTAGTTATTACTTCAGGAGGCACTAAACTTAATAGCAACGAAGATTTTTTAACACCTTGGTTAAAATTTATTTTAAATTTTTTTGGAATAGAAAAAATTGATATTATTTGTGCTGATCAAATGGCATTAGATTATGAAAAATCAATTAAGGAAGCAGAAAAACAAATAGAAAATATTTCTTAAAGATTAAATTTTCTCTTTAAATGTCTTAGCTTTCCCTCTGTACTGTCATAATCAATATAACAGCCTTGTAAGAAACGATTCCCTTCATTAGCATCATATGATGTTCTACCATGTAACAACCTATGATTATCCATCATTAATAAATCTCCTGGAGATAATTTAAACTCAATTCTATATTTGTTTGAATTATACAATTCAGAAATTTTTTTTCTTGCTGAGTAAAATAATTCTAATTTTTCTTTATCCATCAAAGGAACAAAATCAAGTCTAGGGCTAAATCTTACTTGTTTAAAATATCCATCTTCATCGACATGAATCATTTCAGACCAATCTTCCAAAACAACACTATTATCTACAAATTGAAATCTGACTTTAATTTCTGTTAAAATTTTATAATAATCTGGGAATTTTTTTTTAAGTTTTTGAGAAACAGTATAACCATCTACTAAAGTTGAGAGTCCTCCACTTACTTTATTTTCAATACATTGTAACATTTGTATACAAGGCACAGGGTTTCGATATGGGTTATCAGTATGAGGAGCTAATGACATAGATGTATAAGCTAAATCATTAGGATTTGGTTTAGATCTCACATCAAAAAATTCTCCAAAGTTAGTTCGCCTAATACTTCCAATAGAGTTTGCAAAGTTAACTATAAAATTATTTTTTGTAGGTACTTCTTTAAATATAACAAACCCATATTGATAAAAATTGATTAAAGCTTTATACATTTCTTTATCTTCAAAAAAATTGTCTTTAAATTTAAAAATATTGTATTTTTT
>NHHC02000008.1 GCA_002169935.2 Candidatus Pelagibacter sp. TMED153
ACATAATTTCTTATATCATATTTGAAATTAATTTTTCTATCAAATAAGATCAATTATGAGCAAATCTGAAAAATTATTAAAGACTCTATCTAGCTTAATTGAGAGCGGAATTTTAACCTCAAAAGATATTCAAAAAGAAATATCAACTGATTTGAAATTTACGAGAGATAAGCTAGTTAATAAATTCCAACTTGTTTCAAGAGAAGAATTTGAAGTATTAAAGAAGTTAGTTCAAAAACAAGAACTAGCTATAAAGAAATTATCAAATAAAAAGAAACTAAAAAGGTAAAGAAATCTTAACCTGAAGACCTTTATACTGACTTTTTCCCAATTGAATATTTCCTCCATGAGAATTAATTATATCTTCAACTATAGCTAGGCCTAGTCCAACTCCCGATTTATTAAGACTCCTACTTTTATCTAATCTAAAAAAAGGTTTAAAAACATTTTTGTGTTGATCTTCAGATATACCTGGCCCATCATCCTCAATATTTATTATTACTCTATTAGAGCTTTTATGTAGGCTAACATATACTTTTTTTCCATAGGTTAATCCATTATTAATAACATTTTCAAAACATCTCTTTAGAGAAGAAGCTCTTCCTTTTAAAATTGTTTCACCTGAATTTAATAGAGTTAGATTTTCATTTTTTAAATCATTTTTAATCTCAGTAAATAAATTAGATAAATTGATTGTCGAAGTATTTTCTTTGGCTTGAGTTTTGGCAAATTGTAAATAATCATTAAGCATCCCCTCCATTTCATCAATATCTTTGGACATATTTTTAGAAATATCTTTTTGTTTAATCATAGCTAGCTGTAATTTTAGCCTAGTAAGAGGAGTTCTTAAGTCATGGCTTATTCCAGAAAGCATTTCAGATCTTTGATTTAGATGACGATTAATTCTTTTCGCCATTCTATCAAATTCGTATGCCGCTTTTCTAATTTCAGCTGCACCAGAGGGCCTGAAATCATTCACATAATCTCCCTTCCCAAATCTTTCAGCTGCTTTTGCAAGTCTAACTAGCGGCTTAGTTTGATTTTTAAGAAATATTAGTGCAATTAAAATTAAAAGTATTGAAGGTAATGTTGTCCATAAAACAAACAGTCTCACAGAAGAAGTAGATATCATTTTTTTAGGAACCAAAAACTCTATAACTTCTTTATCTAATCTTATTTTTATTTCTACTGCATTTTTAAACTTAGAAGTATTGAACCAATAGTTGTTATTTCCAAAAGATGATTTCAATTCTCGTCTTAAAGATCTATCCATTGGACTAAACTTCCTTTCACCTGTCGATGATGGAAATGGACCATTATTAATATCAATTTCAAAGTTAAAGTTATTTTTGTAACTATCCGTAAAAAAATCTAGATTATCTCTGTTATTTAAATATACGTTTTGAATCGTTTTTAATTGAGAAACTAAAGACCGAGTTATATTTTTGTTGGCTTTTATCCATATGCTGTCATAAAAAACAATAGTAATAATTAGTTGCAATATAATAGTTGGGGCTGCTACTATAATAAGAGCTCTATAAAATAATCTTTTTGGTAAAATTATTTTGAGGTATTTATTCAATCCAGAGAACATATCCTGACCCCCTTATAGTTTGAAGATATTTTGGATTTTTTGGATTATCTTCTATTTTTTGCCTTAGTCTAGTAATCATAACATCTATTGATCTTTCTTGACTAATGCCGGATATTTTACCAATTTCTTCTCGTGAGTAAGTCTTTCCGGGGTTTGATAACATTTCAATTAAAACTTTTCTTTCTGATGAATTTATTTTTTTAATTTTTTCATCTAAATTTATATTCATTTTATTTAAATCAATTTGGGCATTCCCTACAAAATGTTTTGCTTTCAAATCAATTTTATTATTTTTATTAATTATATTTTTTATTCTTAATAACAACTCTTTTGGTTCGAAAGGTTTGCTTATGTAATCATCTGCTCCTAACTCCAGTCCTTTTATTCTATTTTCTACCTCACCTTTAGCAGTTAGTAAGATGATTGGTACATTAATATTCTTTTTTATTTCTTTGGTTAAATCATAACCATTTTGTCCTGGCATCATTACATCTAAAACTATTAAATCAAATTTAAATTGATCAATTTTCAGTTTAGCATTTTTAGAGTCCTGTGAGGTTGAAACGATATAATTATTATCATTTAAATACTCTTTTAAAAGACTTCTTATTCTATCATCATCATCAACGACTAAAATATGTATTTTATTATTTTCCATCAATAATTTTTTTTAATACTTCTTTAAATTTTAAAACCGAGTCAGAATTAGAGTTTTTAAGAGCATTGAATATTCTTTTTTTCTGCGCATTATAAACTGTATCAAAAAAAACTTTTCCCTCTTTATCTAAAAATAAATTTTTTTTTCTTGTGTCGTTTTCATCTTTAATTTGTTTTATCATCTTAGATTTGATTAAATCTCTTAATACTCTATTTAAGCTTTGTTTTGTTACTTTTAATTTAAACATCAGTTCACCCAGGCCTATTCCAGGGTTTCTTTCTATTAGATTTAAAGATCTTAAATGGGCTGGGCCAAAAAATTTTTTTGATAGGATTTCTTTTGGATCGGAAAACGTTTCTCGATAAGCGTAAAATAAAAGTTGAATAAAATCTTTAATTTGTTCGTCTTTAAGATAAAGCAGATCTTTCATAATGGTAAGTTATATTGACTTATCCTATTAAGAAATATACTTTTTTGTAACAGAAAAATCTATATATTTACTTCTTAATGGAAAGCATACCTTACGATAAAAGATCTGGAAAAATTTGGTTTAATGGGAAAACTGTAGATTGGGCCGATGCAAATATTCATGTTTTAAATCATGGTCTTCATTACGCAAGCTGTGTTTTTGAAGGTGAAAGAGTTTATGATGGTGAAATTTTTAAACTTGAAGAGCATACAGAAAGATTATTTTATTCAGCTAAAAGAATGGGAATAAAAGTTCCTTACACACAAAAAGAAATTAATGATGCATGTAGAAATATCATTAATGTTCAAAAAGTTCAGAATGGTTACGTTAGGCCAGTAATATGGAGAGGTAGTGAAATGATGGCTATTTCAGCTCAAAAAAATAAAATTCATGTTGCTATTGCAACTTGGGAGTGGGGTTCTTACTTTGATCCAAATTTAAAATTGAAAGGTATAAAATTAAATATTTCATCATGGCGTAGACCTAATCCAAATTCAATTCCTTGGGATACAAAAGCCGCTGGGCTATATATGATTTGCACACTGTCTAAACATGAGGCAGAAAGTAAAGGATTTACAGATTCTTTAATGTTAGATCATGAAGGAAATATTGCTGAAGCTACAGGGGCAAATATATTTTTTAAAAATGAAGCTGGGGAGCTTCACACTCCTATACCAGATTCTTTTTTAGATGGAATCACTCGAAGAGAAGTAATCAAAATTGCAAAATCTAAAGGAATAAAAGTATTAGAAAGAAAAATAAAACCAGAGGAAATGAAAAATTTTGTTGGTTGTTTTTTAACTGGAACTGCAGCAGAAGTAACTCCAGTTTCTGAAATTAATAATTATAAATTTAAAGTTTGTAATTTGATTACTAATCTTAATGATAGTTACCAAGCTCTTGTGAGAAAAAAAACTGCAGCTTAATTTTTATTATCTTCATTAATAGCGTGATCAATTCCTTTTCTGACATAATCATAACCAGTATATAGGGTTAAAAAGGCTGAAAGCCAAAGAAGTATTATACCAATAGTCTGAGCATTATAGTCCTGAAAATTAATTAATTTATTTCCACTTTCTCCAGTTAAAAGAATTGCAATTGATAACATTTGTAAAAGTGTTTTTAATTTTGATAAACTTGTTACTTCCATAGATACGCTTCCTCTAGCCAAAAATTCTCTTAGACCAGATATAAGTATTTCTCTTGTAAGAATTATGATTGCTGCTATTACTTCATAATTTTTAATTGTACCGTTCATGACTAGCAATATTAAGGCTGCTGCTACCAGTATTTTGTCTGCTATGGGGTCCAACAGTTCGCCCAGCTTAGACTCCTCTTTAAATAATCGAGCTAAAAGACCATCCAAATAATCTGTGAAGCTGGCTAAAACAAATAAAAAAAAAGGAATTAAATCTCCGAAAAAACCAGGAATAAAAAAAGTTAAAACAAATACTGGAACAATTATAATTCTTCCAATAGTTAATATATTNGGTATTTTCATTTTTTACTCGTGAAAATAATCATATATTTTCTTAGCGATGCTGTCTTCTATTCCTTCAACAGATTTTAAATCATCAAAACTGGCAGATTCTACTGCTCTAGCAGACCCAAAATGATTTAACAGTGCNCTTTTTCTTTGACGACCNATTCCTTCAATTTGATCGAGCAAAGATTTACTTAAGCTTTTCTTTCTTTTGGACCTGTGTGTNCTTATAGCAAATCTATGAGCCTCATCTCTTAATCTTTGAATAAAAAATAGNAAGGGATCATTNTTATTTAAAATAAATTCTTTATTTTTGTAGTAAATTTTTTCTTCACCAGCGTTCCTTNTTTTNCCTTTTGCAATAGCTAAAATAGGTAAATCATGTAAACCAAGTTCATTTAATACTTCTCTAGACACAGAGTATTGTCCTTTTCCTCCGTCTACCATGACTAAATCTGGTAGAGATAGAGAACCCAATTTTTCTTTAATTNCTTTTGAAAACCTTCTAAACAAAACTTCTTTCATCATTCCATAATCATCTCCTTTAATTTTATCNTTTTTAATATTAAATTTTCTATATCTTTTTTTAATAAAACCCTCATTTCCAAAACAAATTAGAGCTCCGATAGAGTCNGATCCTTGAATATGACTATTGTCNAAAACTTCAATTAAATCAATATTGTTATTAAGCTCGAATTTTTTAGTCAAATTCTCAATTAAATTATTATTTGTATCTGATTGAATGAGTTTTTGAGTTAAAGCTTGCTTTGCATTTTTTTCTGCTAGTTTTGAAATACTTATTTCATTTTTNGNTTTTGCAAGCTTAATTATAANTTGTTTNCTTTCTTTATTTGAAAAAGTTTTTTCTAAAAGCGCTCTTTCACTAACTTCACAATTCGTTATAATAAGAGATGGCACAGTTTTATTTTCATAAAACTGTGATATAAAAGAGGAAAGAATATCTTTAGCNGTATCATCTGGATCATGTTTAGGATAGAAAGCCTGATTACCCCAGTTTTGTTTAGATCTAAAAAAGAAAACTTGAACACAAGTTTTACCGGTTTCTTTNTAAATACTTATAACATCTGCCTCCTCTAAGTTAGTTTGATTTATTTTTTGAGATGTTTGTATTTGAGTTAAAGCCTTTATCCTATCTCTTGCGATTGCTGCCTTTTCATAATCAAGTTCTTTGCTTGCTTTTTCCATTTCTTTAGATAAATTTTTTTGAATTCTTCTAGATTTGCCAGAGATAAAATCTATCGCGTCATTAACAGTAGATAAATATTCTTTNTTAGTCACATGTTCCACACAAGGAGCNGAACATCTTTTTATTTGATAAAGTATGCATGGTCTTTTTCTATTTTTAAAAACTGTATCGTCACAAACCCTCAGTTGAAAAATTTTTTGTAANATTTTAATAGTCCAATTAGCCGAACCTATTGAAGCGAATGGTCCGAAATAATATCCAGATTTCGATTTTTTCCCCCTAAGCTTTGTTAATTGTGGCCATTTATCTTTATNACCAATATANATATANGGAAAAGANTTATCATCTCTCAAAAGAATATTGTATCTNGGTTTGTACTTTTTTATTAAGTTTGCNTCTAAAAGCAGAGCTTCACTTTCATTATTAGTAGTTGTCGTCTCAAGATTGTGAGTTAGAGATAACATTCTTTCTGTTCTTATNGGCAAATTAGAATCGGTTACGTAACTTCTAAGTCTGTTAGGTATGTTTTTTGCTTTTCCTATATAAAGTATTTCTCCTGTTGAACTTAGCATTTTNTAAATTCCAGGATTTTTAGATATCAAAGGTATTTTTTCTTTTATTATTTTTTTACCTTGCTCCAAACTGTTCATTATATTTTTGTTTTAATAACTTCAATACCAACCGATTTTGTTTCTTTAATGATATCTAGNTTTTCTATTTTTAACTTAATTTTTTTAATTTTTTTATTTTTAAAAATNTCATCAAATATTGCCTCAGACAAAATTTCAAGTAATTCGAAGTGCTTTTTGTCTGTCAATTTTTTAATATCATTTATAATATTTTCATAATTAACAATAGTTTTTATTTCTGATTTAAGATTAGGGTCAGTGGTTATTTCTATATTAAATCTTACTTTTTGTTTTTTTAATTTTTCAAANTGATGTATTCCAACTGATAACAGCAAAATTAAATCTTTAACAATAATTTTTTTGTTATATTTAAATTTTTGTTTATTTTTAAATTTTAAAACTTTCATTCTTTAGAATTAATTATATCTGGTGTTTTCCAAGCTAATCTTTGACCGCTATCTACATTTATTACCTGGCCAGTAATATTATTATTNTTAATTAAAAACTTTACAGCAGAACTAATATTTTTTGTATCTACTTTCTTTTCTAGTATTGTTGATTTCCACTGTTTTTTAAAATGTCTTTCTGATTGACGTTTATTTTTTAGTGTAGGTCCAGGAGAAACAGCATTTACTCTTACATTTGGTGCNAGTTTCATNGCTGAANTTTTNGTTAAAGTAGCTAGACTAGATTTACTCAAAGTATAAGAAAAAAAGAAGGGAGTTAATTTTTCAACCCTTTGATCAATAATATTGACAATATTACCATCTTTACCTTTATAAAATTTAGCAAAGTCTCTAATTAAGATTGCTGGAGCTTTAAGGTTAATATTCATATGTTTTAAAAAACTTTTTTCTGAAAAATTGATCAAATTATCATTTTCGAAAATTGATGCATTATTTACTAAACAATTTACNCCTTTCATCTTTTTATTTGCGTAAGAAATTATCTCTTGAGTTTGTTTTAAATTATTTAAATCAGCTTTAAAAAGATAAACATTTGAACCTAAATTTTCTAATTCTATTTTAAGTTTTTTTGCAGCAACTAAAGATTTTGAATAATGNATAACTATTTGAGTACTATAATTAGCTAGCTCCAAGGCTATAGATCTGCCTATTCTATTTGCTCCACCGGTAATTACTATTTTTTTGGCTTCCATTTTTTTTGTTGTTTCTTAGTTTTAGTACCAGGCATTCCTAGAGTTGATCTACCTTTAGGATAAACTTTATTTTTTAAGTTATACTGACTTATTTTAGGGTTCAATGTTATTTCTAATTCACTTGCCTCTAATTTTCTTATTTCATCNCTNATTTTAGCNGCTTCTTCAAATTCTAAATTAGCAGCAGANTCTTTCATCTTTTTATTTAATCCTTTAAGGTGTTTTTTGAGATTTCCACCAATATTAGACTCTTTGATATTTACATAATCTTTTTCGTAAACAGATTGTAAAATATCTCCTATCTCTTTTTTTATTGACTCAGCTGTTATGTTGTTTTTTTTATTATATTCTAATTGTTTTGATCTTCTTCTATCTGTTTCTTTAATCGCCTTATCTATACTTTTGGTAACTTTATCAGCATAAAGAATAACCTTGCCATCTATATTCCTGGCTGCTCTACCTATAGTTTGAATTAAAGATGTTTCAGATCTTAAAAATCCTTCTTTATCTGCATCAAGTATCGCAACTAAACCACACTCAGGAATATCTAATCCTTCTCGTAGAAGATTTATCCCAACTAAAATATCAAACACTCCAAGTCTTAAGTCTCTTATAATTTCAATTCTTTCCAAAGTATCAATATCAGAATGCATATATCTAACTTTAAGACCATTTTCGTGAAGATATTCTGTTAAGTCTTCGGCCATTTTTTTTGTTAAGGTTGTTGCTAAAACTCGATAACCTTCTTTAATTACTTTTGCTACCTCATGCATTAAATCATCCACCTGTGTTTTTGCAGGTTTTATTTCAACAGGCGGATCTATTAATCCTGTTGGTCTTATAATCTGATCAATATGTTTATTATTAGTTTGTTTTAATTCCCATGGACCAGGAGTAGCAGAGACAAATACTGTTTGAGTTCTCATTAAATCCCATTCTTCAAATTTTAAAGGTCTATTATCCATACAAGAAGGTAATCTAAAACCATATTCTGCTAAAGTACTTTTTCGAGTTCTATCCCCCTTGTACATTCCATTTAGTTGTGGAACTGTTACATGGCTTTCATCCACAAATATAATTGTATTGTCAGGGAAATATTCAAAAAGGGTAGGAGGTGGCTCTCCAGCTTTTCTTCCTGATAAAAATCTCGAATAATTTTCAATTCCAGCACATGTTCCAGTTGCTTCTATCATCTCTAGATCAAATTTAGTTCTCTCTCTTAATCTTTGCTCCTCTAGCAATTTATTATTAGCGCGATGTTTTTTCAATGTTTCTGCTAATTCAGATTTTATTTGTCTGATTGCTTGCTCCATTGTTGGTTTTGGAGTTATGTAGTGACTATTTGCGTAAATTTTTATAGCTGAGTAATCATTAGTTTTATCTCCGGTCAAAGGATCAAACTCTTCAATTTTTTCTAATTTATTTAAATTAAAACTTATTCTCCAAGCTCTATCTTCCAAATGTGAGGGGAAAATCTCTAAATTTTCTCCTCTAACTCTAAAAGTCCCTCTAAAAAAATTTTGATCATTTCTTTTATATTGAAGAGTTACAAATGTTCTTATTAAGTCATCTCTATTATATTCATTATTTTTTTTAAGTGTTATTGTCATTTTGCTGTAAGCTTCAACAGATCCAAGTCCATAAATACACGAAACACTGGCCACGATAATTACATCATCTCTTTCTAACAATGATCTAGTTGCAGAGTGTCTCATCCTATCTATTTGTTCGTTTATTGAAGCCTCTTTTTCTATGTAAGTGTCTGACCTAGGAACGTAAGCCTCTGGTGTATAATAATCATAGTAAGAAACGAAATATTCAACTGCATTATCTGGAAAAAAACTTTTGAATTCCCCATAAAGCTGGGCAGCTAAAGTTTTATTAGGAGCAAGGATTAATGCAGGTCTATTAGTTTCTTCGATCACTTTTGCCATTGTAAATGTTTTTCCAGATCCTGTAACACCAAGAAGAACTTGTTCATTTTTTTTATCCTTAATATTTTTAGTTAACAATTTAATAGCTTGAGGCTGATCACCGGCTGGGTGAAACTCACTTTTAATTTTGAATTTAATCCCTCCCTCTAACTTCTTATTTATGGAGTTGTTAGTAGTTTCAATATCTAGTATTTTTTCTTGGTAAGTATTTTGCATTATGTGTTATTAATAATTTAAAAAAAACATTATAAAATTCAATGAGCATAGTTTCCAACAATTTAAAACGTATAAAA
>NHHC02000034.1 GCA_002169935.2 Candidatus Pelagibacter sp. TMED153
ATGAGAGAACTAACCTCTTAGGTACATTTAGTTACAAAAAGTGCTTTTCACGACAATCTCGTAAGCGGACTTAAAATCCGTTGGTAGCAATACCGTGCCGGTTCGAGTCCGGCGTTTGGTGCAAGACGAGAAACCTAACTTACTGTGGGGTTTTTGCTATATACTCAAATCTCATTGTTTGGCATATTACGGAATATTATGGTTATGAATAGTTCTCCACTTTATTTTTGGAGAACCGCATTAGCTTTTTACAACAATAAGCCTCGTTTTTGACTGGGCTTTTTTGTCTTCAATTCAACTATTGTCTTAAGGTATGTAGCGATGAGAGAGAAAACCTCATATTTCATTTAGTTATAAAAGAATTTAATCGCATTTAATCGGAAAGACTTTGATAACTAAAAAAAGAAACAATGTTAAATACGAGTATAATTAATGTAGAAAAAACACTTATGTTATGATAAAAAGAAAACAAACGGTCTTTACCTTCGTCTCTAGCATTATTTGTAGCAGGAATTAAAAAATAACAAATACCAGATAAGATAATTGTAGCTGCTGAAGCGTAAACCATTAACCCCTCACTGCTGGATGCTAATAAGAGTACGAAAGAAATAAACGAAAAGAAGAAAATAGATAGAAAAAACCTTGGAAAAATCGTCCTTAACACAACGCTGGCATTTTTAGGACTTAACTTAGTAAATATTACTGACGTGTTTAGACCTACTTGAAATATAATAAAGCCAATTATTAAATTATTTAAAAAAAGAGAAAACCATGTATACACAAAATTACCTAGGAGGGCTTAAGCTCTCTAATGTATCTACGACCAGCTAACGCAAGTAAAGCTAAACCAACCATTAATATGGCCCCACTGTAGTAAAGCGCATCAGAGCCAGTAATATTCTCAAAACTTATGATTCTTGCAATACTAAACATGCTTATGTAAAGCGGGTAGCGAACAGGTATTTTACCTGAACTAAAATAGATCTGAATCATCTGGATTAATTCTAGGTAGATAAATAATAGCATAACGCTAGCTACACTAATCGATCCACTAGCATACATATTATATATTTCGAAACCACAGAGGTAAAGAACTATAAATAATATGACTATGTGTAATGACTTCTCTGCAATGATTAGCAGATTTGTCAACTTTTTATCTATACTATCTGTACTCATAATTTTTACATTAACTAATAATCGCTCAAAACGCCCATAAATTATAGTAATAAAAAGGATAGCAATCAAAACATATTTATAAAAAATATAGTTATGTTAGATGATGATTTAATGAAAATTGAATTGGTTCAAACTGTCTAGGGTTAAATGAGTATAAAATACTAATGCCAGCTATCATTATTCCAAATCCAATAAAAAGACCATAAATAAAATCTTTCTTATATCCCTTTAATTTTAGACCCAATGAATTAAATGATTGTTTATTAACAACAGTATGAAAAATCCAAACCCAATATATAGATGTAAGTGGGTTTGTTAGCATTATCGTTACAAATTCACGATAATGCCACCTACCAAAGCTTCCAACTAAACTTAAAAATAGATTTATTATTGGCTTACCAGGGATTACTAAAATCAGATGAAAAATGCCACTAGAAAGCAAAAAACAATAAAGGAAAAGAATCACTTTGAACCAGCTGTATTTATTTCTTTGAGTTTTGTAATCATTTTATATCACGAATTGAAAGATAGATAGCCTTCTAGCATCTTATCACTTTATTTGAACATACTTTATTATATTTTAATAGATATTTAAATAGGAAAAATATGTTTAATAAATTTGTAATTATTATTTTATTAGTGCTTTTTATTAATTTTTCATGCGAAGAAGCAGAAGAAGCTGTACTATGCGCTGATGCTAGTTTAGAACTGGCGAATGCTTTGAATTCTTTTAATGATTCTCAGACCTCCAGTAACTGCAATAGTCTACAATCGGCTGCAAGTAAATATTTATCTAATAATTGTTCAGATACCTCTGGCTTTGGTGGTGTAGATCCTGCATTTATTATCGACTCTCTGAATTGTGATATACTCCCATCATAAATATTTAGTTTAAAATTAGAAAAATTGACTAAATAGTTTTCACAATTATTAACCTCAGTTAATAAATCGTTCTGCTAATTATAATGAATTGCTTTATTTTACTTTATGAATAAAAATTTTAATCTAATTTGTTAAAATTAAGAGACCTTTATGCCTAAACTACTTTTTTCTTTATTAATCTCAACCTCTTTTTCATATTCCCAATGCCTTGAAATGTACGAAACTCATCAAAGTGGAGGCGGTATTGATGTTCTTGAATATGTTTATGGTGAAGATAATTGCTGCAATGAATTTCCAATTTCATTTTGCAATGAAGGGACGGTNTATTANCAAAAAGANGATTACGCTGANCCNACTGACNCTGACAATTGGGACATAATTTCTGATGATATCGCTCTTNNAAGAGGAGATAACCAAATGATATATAATCCGATAACTGAAAATAGTTATNTATCCGGTTCNCCTTCCAATACATTATGGAGGGCTTTACCATCTTATTCTGTCAATTCTGATTATTATGCTTATGGAGTTCTTGCAATTATCTATGTTCCAAAATATCTACCTGGAACAGTTGGTTCTATTTATTCAATACCTGATAACAAATATTATGATATTAATTTTATTAGCTGGACTTCCGGAAATGGACAAGGATGGCCTGGCGGTGGCTCTGATGGTAGTGGCGATGGAGGTGGAGGAGGCGTCTCTTATTGGAGATCTGGCCCCATTGACCCCTCTCCTAATATAATTAGTGTACTAGATATATTGGATGATCAAGGTGGGCGCGTTTATGTAGAAATAAAAAGATCTATGATTGATATCGATGTTCACCCTATTGGAATAGATAACTATACTGTTCAACGATTTGACGAACCCAATTGGGTAAATCTCGGGTCTTTCGGGGGGTTAGGTGAAAAAGTGTATTACTATGAAGCTCTAACCTTTTCAGACTCTTCCTATCAAGATAGTGGAATTACAGGGTTTAGAGTTATAGCTCAGAACTACTCTAATGATTATTCTTTTATGAGTGAAATCGCCTATGGTTACTCAGTTGATAATCTTGCACCTGATAGTCCAGAAAATTTTAATTTCGCGTTTAATGAAAACATCCTGCAACTAACCTGGGACCCTGTCTCTGATGGTGATTTTTATCATTATGAGATAGATAAATCTGCAGATATATTATTTGAGACAGATCAATATGGCTCTGTTATTACATCAGCCACGAGCTACATAGATTTAGATTATATTGAAGGAGAGACTGTTTATTACAGAATTTCTGCCTTGGATCATGCTGGTAATAGAGGTGCTTATAGTCAAACGCTAACAGTATCATCCTCTCTTATTACAGATAATATCAAAAATTTACCTACGGACTTTAAGTTACATCAAAATTATCCAAATCCGTTTAACCCCTCAACAACAATCAGGTATGACCTTCCATCTGATGGATTTGTTAATATATCAATACAAGACTCAAAGGGAAGGTTGGTCAAAACATTACTAAATAAAAAACAATCTCCTGGATTCAAGTCAATAAAGTGGAATTCTCTAGATAAAAATGGAGATGCTGTTGCAGCTGGGCTTTATTTTTACACAATAACAACAAACGAAAGCCGTAAGTCCATGAAGATGATTTTGTTAAAATAGAACCATCAAAAGGATAAATACTAGGCTTCTATCAATAGTTTTCTGTAGCTCTCATAACCGCCGCTGTGTTCTTTTACCTTTTCTTTCTCTATCTCTAACAATCTTGTCGAAAGCGAAGATATAAATTCCCTATCATGACTTACAAAAATAACAGTACCCTCAAATATTTCTAGTGCATGATTAAGAGCTTCTATGGATTCCATATCCAAATGATTAGTTGGTTCATCTAGAACTATTACATTAGCTCGTTGTAGTATAATTTTACCAAAAATCATCCTGCGTTGCTCGCCGCCCGATAAAACACTCACAGGTTTATCAATGTCATCTTGCTTAAAAAGCAATCTGCCAAGCGTTCCTCTTATTGTTTCTAAATCATCATCTTTATGACCCCATTTGGCAAGCCAATCGATCAGGCTAATGTTTGATTTAAAATCTTCGCCATGGTTTTGTGCGAAATAACCGATACAAGAATTCTCTGACCATTTAGCAGTCCCTTTATCAGAAAAACCATCTTCAAGGATACATTTAATTAGTGTTGTTTTTCCAATTCCATTCTCACCGATAATACCAACCCTATCTCCTGAGTTAATCGTAATGTTGAAATTTTTTATTACATCTAAGTCATCATATGATTTTGAGATATTTTCAATTTCTACGACTTTATTGTGAACTTTCTTTTCTTGTTTAAATCTTATGAATGGGTAAACCCTACTTGAAGATTTAATATCTTCTAATTTTATTTTATTGATCTGGTTTGCCCTTGATGTTGCCTGTTTAGCTTTTGATGCATTTGCCGAAAAGCGACTAACAAAAGTCTGAAGTTCTTTTATTTTAGCTTGTTTTTTTGCATTTTCACTTAATACTGTCTCCCTTGCTAGGGTTGCCGCAATCATAAAGTCATCATAGTTACCATTATATAATCTTATTTCACCATAATCAAGATCAGCCATATTCGTGCATACACTGTTTAAAAAACGTCTATCATGAGAGATTATGATCATTAANCANTCTTTATGTTTNAAGGTNTTTTCNAGCCATCTAATAGTATTTATATCCAGGTTATTTGTTGGCTCATCTAAAAGTAAAATACCTGGATCACCAAATAAAGCTTGAGCTAGAAGAACTCTAAGTTTTAACCCAGGAGCGATAGAGCTCATTGNTTTNTCATGGTCTTCTATTGGGATACCTAAACCAATAAGTAATTCTTCNGCNTTGGATTCAGCCATATAGCCATCCATATCNCCAAATTCCACCTCTANTTCNGCNACTTTCATNCCNTCTTCNTCTGTCATATTAGGAAGGGCATAAAGNCGTTCTCTNTCATTTTTTATTTCCCANAGNGCGTCATGNCCCATAATNACGCAGTCTACTACCTGNANNTCNTCATATGCNAACTGNTCCTGNTTCAATTTAGAGACACGNTTATTTTTATCTATTGAAACAAANCCAGAAGTAGGATCTAGTTCNCCAGTTAAGATNTTCATAAATGTNGATTTNCCTGAACCATTNGCNCCAATCAAACCATATCTGTTTTTATCAGAGAATTTGATTGATATATTTTCAAATAATGGCTTTGAGCCAAATTGCATAGATATATTAGATGTAGAAATCATTTTTTATAACCATTTNGATATTAAATTTTTAAAAACTTGTTTATTNCAAGGCGAAAGTTTAACTAAAACAGAATAACCGTTGTATGATCTTTTAATAATAAAATGAAAATTTTTATTGTTTAGTAGATAATATATTAACTTGGGTTAATTTTTTATTACAGATAAAAAAAAATAAATACATACACCTATNCAATCATAAATTTATTTATGTCTAAAAACATATTTTTCATATCTTTTATTTTCAACGTTCTGCTATCTCAGATTGTGCAAGTTGGCGCAGGTAGTTATACAACTTCATTTCCTGGTACTGATGAAGCAGGAAGAAANNGTTANCCATCTGGNCNGCCNCAAACNANAGGNCCNGCNGCANCCAAGCATATACCNACAAANGATTGGTGGAGTGCAATTATAAAAAATGATCATACNAATAATCTTATTTAATTACCCTATGGCCCTAAAAACCATTACCTCTGGTTTGGTAGTTAGCTATATACCCTGGGGTGTCTATGATGATCAAGAGCCAATTATTATTGGTCTTNCTGGATTAAGNGCTTCGAAAGCAAAGGTCTATGATTTTANTGATTGGACGGTTACACTTGATTGGACAGATTCAGATAATTCTCTTAAAGCAACAACAGGAGTGGGGATGCCTTTTGTGTATTTCACCAAAGATGATGCATCAACTGTAGAAATTGAAATTAGGCTTGGACAGGTTACACTAANNGGTGAAAAAATTATAGTTGAAAATGCTAGNAATGGTGCTGATTTTGTNATCTATGCNCCAACAGGNAGCACNTGGCANGTTTCTGGTAATAAATATACATCTNGCCTTAATGGTAATAATTANTGGTCNTTAGTTATGNTNCCACAAAANACGAGNANTATTAATNCAGTNGCNAATGATTTACAAAANTATGCTTACGTCTTTCCCCAAAATACTTCTGTCGAATGGTCATACAATGAAAATAATTCTACCATGTACACGGATTATAATATTGATGTCGATATAAAAGAAGGTTCTTATNGNAATNTNNTGCAAGGTTTNCTTCCTCACCANTGGAATAANCTATCAGATGAGTCAGCTTATCCNGAAGANTANTCATATGGTAGCGTTAGAGGAGAGNTAAANATGTTAGGNGGNAATAATTTNAGTACTAAGAATATNTTCACAGGTATACTNCCAACTCTTCCAGCNTTAGGTCATTACAGTGAGNNNTACAACCCTGCTGAANTACAAAATAANATATCCCAAATTGAAAATAATCAACTAGCAACTTGGACTGACTCATACAATGAAGGTCAGGTAATGAATAGGTTAATNCAAACTGGNCGTATAGCACACGAAATTGGTAATACNGANGCTCGTGATCAAATAATAGAAACAGTTAANGAAAGNCTTGANGANTGGTTNACTGCTTCGACATCTGAGGTTGCTTTTATTTTTTATTATAATTCATATTGGTCGACATTGATAGGATATCCAGGTGGACATGGGCAAGACAATAATATCAATGATCATCATTTTCATTGGGGATACTTTATCCATGCAGCCTCTTTTATTGAGCAATTTCAGCCTGGTTGGGCCAACGATTGGGGTGAAATGGTAAACCATCTAGTGAGAGATGCAGCCTCTCCCAATCGAAATGACCCCGATTATCCATTTCTCAGAAGTTTTAGCCCTTTCGCTGGTCATTGTTGGGCAAATGGCTTTGCTACATTTCCGCAGGGGAACGATCAGGAATCTACTTCAGAGAGTATGCAATTCAATTCGGCACTAATTCATTGGGGTAGTGTTTCAGGAAACGATGAAATTAGAGATTTAGGGATTTACCTATATACTACTGAGCGCACAGCTATTGATGAATATTGGTTTGATATGTATAATAGGAATTTTGCAGATAATCAGCAGTACAGTTTAGTTTCTAGAGTGTGGGGTAATTCTTATGACAATGGCACGTTCTGGACAAATGATATAGCTGCATCCTACGGTATTGAAATGTACCCAATTCATGGAGGTTCTTTTTATCTAGCTCATAATATAGATTACTCCACAATGCTATGGAATGAAATAAGCAGTAATACAGGAATCTTAAACAATGAGGTTAATCCAAATCTTTGGCATGACGTTTACTGGAAATATCTATCTTTTATTGATGCAGATGCAGCGATTGAACTCTACAACTCAAATCCTAACAGAATTCTAAAATTCGGTGTATCAGATGCTCAAACGTATTACTGGCTACACAGTATGAATTCTCTTGGTCATTACAGGTCTAGTGTCACGGCAAACTGGCCGATTGCTGCTAGTTTCGATAACTATGGTCAAATAACATACGTAGCTCATAATTATACCGAGGAAGAGATGATTGTTACTTTTTCGGATAGTTATCAATTGACGGTTGCACCTGGCAAAATGACTACAAATAGAGGAGAATCAATTACTGGAACTATTCAAACGGATTTTGATCAAGCTTATGTTAATGGAAGTATTTCTATTAACTTTTCTACAAATAATAATAATATCACTCGATTGGAGTTCTACGATAATTCTGATTTTATTGGTGAGTCTTCAACTCCACCATTTCCATTCACAGCAACTAACTTAAGTCTTGGTACTCACAACATATACGCTAAGATATATTCTGGTTCTGAATTTGGGTTAAGTAATTTTATTAGTGTAATTGTAGGTGAACAGTTAGCGTATAATAACTCTCAGAATATCATTCCTGGTTTAATTGAATCAGGAAAATACGATTACTTTGAGGGTGGACTAGGTCAGCATATTACATATTTTGATAACTCTCTTAACAATGAAGGTACTTTTAGAACAGATGAATATGTAGATGTAGAATTTTTTGGTAATACTGAAGGACCAACACTAGGCTGGATAGAGGCTGGGGAGTGGGTCGAATATACAGTGAGTGTTCAAACAGCAGGATATTATGATTTGGAATTTAGGTACGCATCTGACATAGCTGGTGGTGGTGGACCCTTTCACTTTGAGATAGATGGTAATATAGTTAGTGATAATATTTATGCTGGGAACACTGGCGGTTGGTACAACTGGCATAGTGGAAATACAGAAAACATTGAGCTAAATGCCGGTGAGCATGTACTTCGATTAGTTTTTAATGATGGCGACTTTAATCTAGGTAGATTGAGTTTCACTTTTAATAGAGATCTGGATTATAATCCTCCTATATCCAATGCAGGCGATGATCTATTAGTTATCCTTCCCAATAACTCCGTAACATTAGATGGTAGCTTAAGTTCAGACTTAGATAGTGATGTTCTTAACTTTCAATGGAGACAGGTGTACGGCCCTAACACCGCTGATATTACCTCGCCATCAAACCAGTTAACAGAAGTACATAATCTAGTTCACGGCACTTATAAATTTAAACTTAATGTGGATGATTTATCCCACTCATCAGTTGATTATATTTATGTTTTTGTTTCTAATTCTGAAAACTTTGCACCGTCAGTTTCTCTGAATACGTCTAACTTAAGTTCATCTTATTACTACGGGTCCAGTATAGATCTTACGGCAACCGCTAGCGATATTGATGGTACAATTGAGCGAGTTGAGTTTTACGATAATAATGATCTTATTGTAGAACTAATTGAAGAACCATATTCTTATCTCTGGGATAATATCCCTATTGGTATGCACATAGTTAAAGCAATAGCATATGATAACGATGGCCTATCTTCGGATCCTAGTACGTTTGAGATAGAAATCATCGAAGCTCCTTCTTGCGTAGGAGGACCATCTAATGGCGACTATACTTATGAATTCTCAGATGACCTAAATAATCCGACCATTACATTTATACCAAGCCAAGGCCATGTTGGCAATCCAACATGTATATTGTATTACAGTATAGGAGGAACACCTCCAGGATATAATGTTACTCCAAATATCCCATTTCAAATCAATGCAAATGAAGGAGAAATAGTACAGTTTTATTATACATATTCATATAATGGTTTAGATAGGAATACATCAGCGGATCCGCATATTTATGAGGTTGGCAGCTGTTTTAATGGGCAGTTAAAAACAAAAGATGGCCTTATTCCAAAGACCTTTTCATTAAAGCAGAATTTTCCAAACCCTTTTAATCCCACAACAAAAATTCAGTATGAACTCCCAAAAGAAACATTTGTAAATGCCAATATATATAATCTTAAGGGTGAGATAGTAAAGCATTTAATTAATAGTATTCAACCAGTCGGTTATAAAGAAATAATATGGAAAGGTGAAAGCAATACTGGGTCTATTCTTCCTGCAGGTATATACATTTTGTCACTCCAGACAAAAGAATATTATAGTTCAAAAAAGATGATTTTTTTAAAATAGAAAGCGTTTTATCATCCAAAAACCAAAGTCATTCTTTCTTAAAAGCTTGTATTAGTCTAAAATTGAGTTCATTAAGGTATGTTTAAATAAACGATAGGAATAAAAATGACTAGATATTCTCTTATAATTTTTCTGATTATAGTTACTAATTTATTTTCAAAAACTGATTTAAAAGTAGAATCTTACAAATTAGATAACGGGCTAAAAGTAATCTTAAACCCTGATAAATATGCCTCAAAANTTTTTGGGGCTGTGGTAATTAAAGGGGGAGGAAAGCAGGACCCTGCAGATGCAACTGGAATCGCACACTATCTGGAGCATATGCTATTTAAAGGTACTGATAAATTAGGCACTGTGGATTATAAAAGTGAAAAAGTATATCTAGATAGTATTGAAAATTTTTATCATGAACTTGGCCAAACAAACGATGCGGGAAAACGTGCCTCAATCCAGGAAGAAATCAATAAACTTAATCTTAAAGCATCTGAATTTGCTATACCAAATGAATTTAATAGACTAATAGAAGGTTTTGGTGGGACTGGTGTTAATGCTTTTACCAGTAATGATATTATAGCTTACGTTAGCCAGTTTCCAGCACATCAAATGCAAAAATGGCTATCCATAAATAGCCATAGATTTGAAAATCCAGTTTTTAGACTTTTTCAATCTGAATTAGAAACAGTTTACGAAGAAAAAAATAGATCTATGGATAATGCATTTAGGATGTTATTTGAACAGTTTTTTGCAAATTTTTTTAGAAAACACCCCTATGGTCAACAAACAATTTTAGGCACAAAAGAACATTTAAAAAATCCATCAATAAAAAAGATGAAAGAGTATTATGACACCTACTATATATCAAATAATATGACTCTAATGTTGGCCGGGAATTTTGATTTAAATATTACTAAAGAAGAAGTTAAAAAGACTTTTGGGAAACTAAAATCTGGCCCTGATCCAAATTTTGTGGATGTCAAAGAAATCCCATTTAATGGTAGAGAAGTTGTATCAAAGAGACTTACTCCTATACGTTTTGGTATGATCGGATATAGAGTACCTCCACCTAGGCATGAGGATTACGTTGCTTTGAATATAATTAGAAATTTATTTAATAATAGCTCTTCAACTGGTTTGCTAGATAGGTTATCAATTGAAAATAAACTTCTTGGGTCATCTGCAATTAGTGGTTTGGGTGGAGCTGATCATGGAGCCATAGGTTTTATGTTTATTCCCAAACTAATATTTCAAACCTTTAAGGGCGCGGAAAATGCTGTCATGAATGAGATAAATAAGTTAAAGAATGGTTCTTTTAGTGAAGAATATTTACAATCCATAAAATTGACTATAATAAAAGACCATGAAACCGGCCTTGAAAATTCATCTAATCGTTTAAACTACGGATTAGATATGATTCTGAACGATAGAAAATGGGAAGAGATTATTAACTAAAGACTTTACTACTTCTCCTTTAAGATTGTATATAATTGCATTTACAATTGTTTCACTTGGAAGTTCATATTGAATTTTTGTGTTGGGGTTAAAAGGGTTTGGGTAGTTCTGCTTTAAAGAAAAGGTATTGGGAATATGTACACCTTTTGTTTGTAACTGCTCATTAAAACAACTACCGACCTCATAAATATGTGGATCTGCTGATGTATTTCTTTCTAAACCATTATATGAATATGTATAATAAAACTGTATGATTTCACCTTCATTTGCATTGATTTGAAATGGGATATTTGGGGTAACATTATATCCTGGAGGTGTTCCTCCAGTACTGTAATACAGAATACATGTAGGATTCCCAACATGACTCTGACTTGGTATGAATGTTAGAGTTGGAGTATTAAGGTCATCTGAGAATTCATATGTATAGTCGCCATTAGATGGTCCTCCTGTGCATGAAGGAGCCTCAATAATCTCGATCTCAAAGGTACTAGGATCAGATGATAACCCATCGTTATCGTATGCTATTGCTTTAACTATGTGCATTCCAAGTGATATATTATCCCAGAAATGAGAATAGGGTTCTTCATTTAGCTCTACAATAAGATGATTATTATCGTAAAACTCAACTCGTTCAATTGTACCATCAATATCGCTAGCGGTTGCTGATAGCTCTATAACAGAACCATAGTAATAAGATGGACTTAAGTTAGATGTAATTAGTGAGACTAACGGTGAAAAATTTTCAGAATTAGAAACAAAAACATATATATGATCTATTGATGAATAGGTGTTATCATTTACTGTAAGCTTAAACTTATAAGTTCCATTAACCAGTCCAGAAACTTCGGTTATTTCATTCAATGGTGAAAGGATCTCAGCATTATTGGGGCCATAGATTTGTTCCCATTGAAAGTTAAGATCATCACTATCTAAGTCTGAGCTTAAGCTCCCATCTAATGTTGTCGAGTTACTTGGAAGGATAACAAGAAGGTCATCCCCAGCATTAGAAAAAGGTGGATTGTAATCCAATTCTCTATTAAAAGTAAAATTCAGCCTACCTAGATTAAAACCACCATCCACAAAAACTAATCTAAGTAAATGTTCTCCGGCATTTAGCTCAATGTTTCCTGTATTTCCACTAAGCCAGTTGTACCAACCACCAGTATCGTCAGCATAAATGTTATCACTGATTGTGTTTCCATTACTTTCAAAGTAAAATGGACCACCGCCGCCAGCTATATCAGATGCGTACCTAAATTCTAGATCATAATACCCCGCTGTCTGAACATTAACCGTATATTCAATCCACTCCCCAGCCTCTATCCAGCCGAGCGTTGGTCCTTCAATATCACTAAAAAATTCTACATCTACATATTCATCGGTCCTAAAAGTACCTTCGTTGTTAAGAGAGTTGTCAAAATATGTAATATTCTGACCTAGTCCTCCCTCAAAGTAATCATATTTTCCTGGTTCAATTTCACCCGGAATAATATTTTGTGTGTTATTATACGTTAACTGCTCACCTACGGTTACGGTAATAAAATTACTTAGTCCAAAGTCAGAACCAGAATATATTTTAGCGTATATGTTGTGAGTACCAAGACTTAAGCTAGTTGCTGTGAATTGAAATGGTGGAGTTGATACCTCCCCAATAAAATCAGAATTATCATAGAACTCCAAACGAGTAATATTATTATTTTCTGAAAAAAAGTTAATAGATATGTTACTATTGACATAAGCTTGATTGAAATC
>NHHC02000035.1 GCA_002169935.2 Candidatus Pelagibacter sp. TMED153
AAAGTTACGCACTTGCTGCTTAATTAACTTAGTTAATTAAGTTACGGGGTTTGGGGCACCTGGCAACAGAACGCCCCTTTTAAAATATGATAAATGAATTTTTTCTATTCTGCGTTAAAGTCTTAGAAATAATCGGTGATGCAACTGGTATGGGCTATGAATTAGCTAATATTGTTATATTCGTTATTATACAGCCTGGGTTAATACTATTATTTTTTATACTTTGGAGAATGGAGAGAAAGAAGAAAGGTTAAGGGCACCTGACAACAGAACGCCTCTAAAAGAAAGGAACTTATGGAACCAGAAGAATTTGGTAAGTTAGTTAAAAAAATATTAAGTGATCCAAAAAAAGTTTATGTTATCGCTTTAATAGGGATTGTAATTTTTCCTCCAACTGAGAGTGCTAGTACAGGTTATGACAGAGGGTGGCAATTTATAACCGCGATAGGTGGAAATCTTCAAATTAACACAACTTATTTAATTATAGAATTTGTAATAATAACTGTGATCTATTATTTGTTTAGAAAAAAAAATTAGGCACCTGGCAACAGAACGCCCCTTTTTAAATATGTTAAGAAAAAAAATAGGTTGGAAATTTGATAATACATATTCAAACTTATCACAAAGTATGTTATCAAAATTAAACCCAACTCCAGTTAAAAATCCAGAACTAGTTCTATTTAATCACAGTTTATCAAAAGAAATTGATTTAGATTTTTCTCAAATAGAAAACAAAGAATTAGCTTTAATTTTTTCAGGCAACCAACTGCCAGAGGGATCGGACTCTATAGCTCAAGCTTATGCAGGTCACCAGTTTGGACACTTTACAATTTTAGGAGATGGACGAGCTCTTACAATTGGAGAACATTTAGATAAAAATAAAAATCGTTACGACATACAATTTAAGGGTTCTGGAATAACACCTTATTCTAGAAATGCTGATGGAAGAGCTGCATTAGGTCCTATGCTTAGAGAATATATAATTAGTGAAGCCATGCATAGTTTAGGAGTTCCTACAACAAGAAGTTTAGCTGTAATTAAAACTGGTGAAGAAGTAGTTCGAGAATCAATTTTAAAAGGAGCTATTTTAACTCGAGTAGCTTCTAGCCATATTAGAGTAGGAACTTTTCAATATGCATTAATTTCCAAAAATAAAAATGATTTAAAAACTTTATTTGATTACACTCTCAAACGTCACTACCCAAACATCGAAAAATCCGTGTCTCCTGCTGTAGAACTTCTAAAAGTTGTTTTAGAAAAACAAATTGATTTAATTTGTAATTGGATGAGAATTGGATTCATTCATGGAGTAATGAATACAGATAATATGACAATCTCTGGCGAGACAATTGATTATGGACCTTGTGCATTTATGGATAAATACGATCCTGGAACCGTGTTTAGTTCAATAGACCATCAAGGACGATACTCTTATTATAATCAACCTAGAATAGCTAAATGGAACTTAGAGAGATTTGCAGAGTCTTTACTTCCTTTAATTGATAATGACAGCAAAGTAGCAGTAAAAATTGCTACTGAAGTGCTAAAAGAATTTCCAGAAAAATATAAAAACAAATGGTTAAAAATGATGAAAAAAAAACTAGGTTTTATTGATAACAATTCAAATGATGAACAGTTAATTACTGAACTTTTATCCTGGATGCATCAAAACAAAGCTGATTATACAAATACTTTTTGTTATTTAATGAATAAATATAAGTCAAATAATGAAATTTATAATGAAAAAAATTTTATATTATGGAAAAAAAAATGGGAAGATCGTATTAAATTGAATAACAATTCTCTAGAAAAAGCATTTAAGATTATGAATGAAGTAAATCCTTTAGTGATTCCGAGGAATCATTTTGTAGAAGAAGCATTAAAGCAGGCTACTGAAATGAATGACTTACATAAAGTTCTTGAATTGCTAAAAGTTTTAAAAAATCCATATGACAATATTTCCTCAACATCTATTTATCAGTTAACTCCGTTCCCAGAAAAAAACTATGTTACCTATTGTGGCACTTAAACAAAATAAACTTCTTTAATTTAAAAAATATACTTATCCCCTAAATACAATAAAAGACCAGCGCTTATTCCTAATAATATCCAATAATAATTTTCTTTCATTATGCGACGAACTTATTAAGATTTGGTTTAAAATAATCTGGTCCTTTCATTACTTTTCCATTTTCATTGTATATAGGTTTTCCATCTGATCCTAATTTACTCATATTAGAGTTTTGTACTTCTTCAAAACATTTATCTAAATTGATACCAAATGCATGACCTCCGCCATATGTAACGTAAAGTATATCTGTTAGAGCGTCAGCTACTTCCTTTATATCTTTTTTTTCTATCGCTTCTTCTAATTCTGATAACTCTTCTTTTATTAGATCAAGTCTTAATTTGGTTATTTTATTGTTTGGAAAACCTGCTTTAGTCTTTATTTCTTGACCAAAAGTTTGCATAAATTTTTTTACACTTTCAAAGTTTGTCATATTTTCTCCATATAAATTTTATATTATAAGTGTATTATATCAAAGAATCACAAATGAAATATAGAACAGAATTTGATAGTATTGGAAAAATTAAAGTGCCTGGTGATAAGTATTGGGGAGCTTCTACTGAAAGATCAAACAAATATTTTAATATAGGAGATTTCCTTGTTAGACCAATAGTTATTCATTCTATTGCTATAATCAAAAAAGCTGCAGCAATTGTTAATACTAGAAATAAAGATTTAGATCCTAAATTAAGCAGATACATAATCAAAGCAGCTGAGGAAGTTATCAAAGGAAAACACAATAATCATTTTCCCTTAAAAGTTTGGCAAACAGGGTCAGGTACTCAAACCAATATGAACGTCAATGAAGTTATAGCTAATAGAGCAATTCAATTGATGGGTGGAAAAATGGGAACAAAAAAACCAGTTCACCCCAATGATCATGTAAATAAATCCCAATCAACAAACGATGTTTTTCCTACAGCTATGCATATTTCTATTGCTGTTAAAGCAAAAGAAAAACTTTTGCCATCATTAAAACTATTAGAAAAAGAAATAGCAAAAAAATCAAAAGAATTTAAAAGTATTGTTAAAGTTGGAAGAACACATTTACAAGATGCTACTCCTTTAACTTTGGGACAAGAATTTTCAGGTTATCAATCTCAGTTAAAAAAATGTATTACTAGAATAGAGAATGCTTTAAAAGAAATATATTATTTAGCGCAAGGTGGTACAGCCGTAGGAACAGGTTTAAATACAAGAAAAAATTTTGATAAAAAAGTCGTAAAAGAAATAAGTAAAATTACTAAATTGCCATTCAAACCAGCATCAAATAAATTTTCAGCTTTAGCAGCCCATGATGAAATTGTTAACTTTTCTGGAACATTAAATACAACTGCCGTATGTTTAATGAAAATTGCTAATGATATTAGATTTTTAGGGTCTGGACCCAGAGCAGGTTATGGAGAATTAATTTTACCTTCAAATGAACCAGGTTCATCTATTATGCCAGGTAAAGTTAACCCTACCCAGTCTGAAGCAGTTACAATGGTTTGTGTTAAAGTAATAGGAAACCATAACGGTATTACGATGGCTGGGTCTCATGGTCATTTTGAATTAAATGTTTTTAAACCTTTAATCATACATAATATTTTACAATCAATTAACATCATGAGTGACTCAGCAAGAACATTTGGTTTGTATTGTATAAAAGGAATTAAAGCAGACAAAAAAAGAATTAAATATCTTCTCGATAACTCGCTTATGCTAGTAACAGCTTTGGCACCAAAAATAGGGTATGACAAAGCAGCTCTCATTGCAAAAACTGCTCATAAGAATGGAACAACGTTGAAGGAAGAAATTATTAAAGCAGGACTAATTAGTGGAAAAGAATACGAAAAAATAATGAATCCAATAAAAATGACAAAACCAAAGTAGAATTAAATTACTTCTAAAAGAAATTCTTTAATTTTATTTATTTTAAATATACCAAAAAAACCCTCTTTGAATAAAAATTTTTCAAAACTCTCTTTGAAAAAGTTTATTTCTTCTTCTTTAACAGTATAATTATTATCAGTGCTTATTTTTTCAAAATTTATTTTTTTATTAAAAAGGTTAAGTGATCCAATAACATTTAAATTCAATTGATCTCGATCTGTTTTTTTTGATATCAAAAAATTTTTTAAAAAATTTTGTTTGTTTTTTATTTCAAAAAGACAATCAAAATTTAATCTTGGATATTCTTCAGTCAATAGACTATCACCTTTGCAATTTATTGATCCTCCAGACATTGTCATTGTATTTAAAAAAGATAACCGACCATGGGCTAAATTTAATCCTAAAGAGTTGCTCTTGATTAAATTTTTATATAATCTTTTGTTGTTATAATTTATTTTATTTTCGCTATTAAATTTTTTTAATACTTCTTTTTTTTCAAGAATTTTTTCTAAACTAAGATTGTTAATTAATTTTGTATCTATTTTATTAATACGAATATCAGAATTTATCTCAAAAAAAGGATTAAGTTTAATTAAACTATTAAAAGAAATTGATAAATCTTTATTCCTTAAATTTCCTTTCTTGACCTCTAATTGATCATTTCTCATTATAAAATCAAATTTTACAAGGTTACTTAAAATACTTATCTTGGATGTTCCAGATATTAAATTTTTCGGATCTGTATCATAAAGATTAAAATTTGCTTTAATCCCTGTCTCTAAAATTTTAAAGCTTAAATTTTTTTTATCAGTATCTGGATAAAGTTCAAATTTTTTATCAAATATCTCTCCTATAATTTTATTTTTTTTGTAACCATAATTTGAAAAAGTAATTTTCTTAATTTCTATAATAGATTCTTTTTCTTTTTTTAAATTCAAATTAAGTTTTTTAATATCTAATTTATTTTTTAATTTTTTAAAATATTCTAAGACATAGTTGGTTTCATCTATATCTAAGTTAATTGTATTATTATTTAATAATATTTTTTTAGCTGTAAAATCTTTATAATTATAAATATTTTCAAGGTTTAAAAAAATATTAAAATTTTTTGTATTAAAGAGTATAGGTTTATCTTTAACTTTAAGCGTAACATCTTTTATAGATAAATTTGGAAATGGAAAAACTTTAAATTGTATCAAGCTATAATCGTTAAGTTCTAGATCATAATAATTGATTAAATACTCTTTAATGACCTCTTGTTTCTTGTCGTAATTAAAAAGTTTAGGAATTAAAAGAAATAATAAAATACTAATTAGAAAGATTGCAAATACATACCTTAAAAAGAAAAAAAATTTCACAAATCTTAAGTACTTGTTGTGAATTATTTTATAATTTTTATTAATCATTTTTTTTATTTTTGCAACTAGTGTATAAATTAAATTTTTTTAATATGAATAGCATAGATAAATTAATTGGGAATCTAAACAAAGAGCAAAAAGAAGCAGTATTAAATACTGAAGGTCCGAACTTGATTGTGGCAGGAGCTGGTTCTGGAAAAACTAGAGTGCTAACTACAAGATTAATTCATATTATTAATCAAAAAAAAGCATGGCCAAATCAAATATTGTGCGTAACCTTTACTAATAAAGCTGCAAAAGAAATGCAGAATAGAGTTATGACTCACATAAAAGGTAATTCAAATGCAGTTCCATGGTTAGGAACATTTCATTCCATAAGTGTGAAGTTCTTAAGAAGACATGCAGAGGCATTGGATTATAAAAGTAATTTTACTATTTTAGACACCGAAGACCAGAAAAAACTAATTAGAAACATAGTCAAAGGTCAAGATTTGGATGCAAAAAAATTCTCACCTCAATTAATTATGTATCATATTGATCAATGGAAAAATAAAGGTTTTCTACCGAAAGATGTCAAAATTGAAAAATCAGGGTCAATTATTAAATCAATTTTAAAAGTATACGAAATCTATCAAAAAAAAACAAAAGATTTAAATGCTTTTGATTTTGGAGATTTAATTTTGTTTTGTGTAAAACTCTTCGAGGAACACAAAGATATTAAAGAAATTTATCAAAAAAACTTTAAATATATTTTAGTTGATGAGTTTCAAGATACCAACTTCATTCAAAATAAATGGTTAAATTTACTAGTCAACGAAAAACAAAATATTTGTTGTGTTGGTGACGATGATCAGTCTATTTACAGTTGGAGAGGTGCAGAAATTAAAAATTTTCTAACCTTTGACCAAATCTATAAAAATTGTAAAGTTTTTAAATTAGAGCAGAACTATAGATCCACAAAAAATATTCTTGAAACCGCTTCTGCCCTTATTTCTAATAATTCAAATAGGGTGGGTAAAAAATTGTGGTCATCTGCAACTCAGGGAGAGCTGGTTAAATTAAATTGTTATAAAAGTGGAAAAGAAGAAGCTCAAGGAATTAGTGACATTATAGAACATAATCTTAAAAAAAAATTTTCTCTTAATGACGTGTCCATATTAGTTAGAGCAATTTATCAAACAAGAGAATTCGAAGAAAGATTTTTGCAAGTAGGCATAGGTTATAGAGTTTTAGGTGGAATCAAGTTTTATGAAAGAGCTGAAATAAAAGATGCAGTTTCCTATTTAAGGATTATTAATCAAAAATACGACGACTTAGCACTAGAAAGAGTGATCAGTAACCCCAAAAGAGGAGTGGGGGATAGCACTTTAAATCAAGTCTACGTATTTGCTAACAAGAACAAACTTTGTTTAGAAGAATCCATAATAAAAATTTTAGAACAAGGAGAGTTTAAACCCAAAATTAAAACTGCGTTAAAACAATTAATTAGTTCGATTCACAAATGGCGTAAAGATTCTAAAAATATGAAACATTATGATTTGCTTAAATTAGTATTAGATGAGTCTGGATATTCCGCAATGTTAAAAAATAAAAAAGATTTAGAAAACGAAAATAGACTAGAAAATTTAAAAGAATTGTTAAGAGCTATGCAAGATTATGACAACCTACAAAGTTTTTTAGAACATGTCGCTTTAGCAACCTCTATAGATCAAGAATGGGAAGGAGCTAAAGTAAATTTGATGACTATGCACGCAGCAAAAGGATTAGAGTTTGATGTTGTTTTCTTACCGGGATGGGAGGAAGGACTGTTTCCTCATCAAAAATCTTTGGAAGAAAAAGGAGATTTTGCATTAGAGGAAGAAAGAAGGCTGGCATACGTAGGCATAACTCGAGCAAAGAAAGAAGCTTATTTATCCTTTGCTATGAAAAGAGCTTACCACGGTGACTGGATGGATGCTTTACCATCTAGATTTATAAATGAAATTCCAGAAGATAGTGTAGAAAAAAATGAGATAAATATAAATAAAACAATTGATGATTTTGAATTTAACCAAGATAACTCAATTGAATTCGATGAGGAATATAGAAGTCCTGGGTGGAATAGATTCAAAAAAAATAAAATACTTAAATGGAAAAAATAAATAAGCTAAGAAAATTACTTAATGATTATGGTTTAGATGGTTACCTAGTGCCAAAAAATGATGAGTTTTTTGGGGAATATATACCTCAAAAAAACGACAAATTAAGATTTATAAGTAATTTTTCAGGGTCTTATGGTTTTGCTTTAATCTTAAAAAATAAAAACTACCTATTTGTTGATGGCAGATACACCCAACAGGCTAAAATTCAAAGTGGAAAATTATTTGATATAATTACTATTCCTAATAAATATCCATCGAATATCTTAAAGAAAGTGAGTTTAAAAATTGGTTTTGATCCAAAATTACATACCCAAAAAATATTAAAAATATTTTTTAATAAAACTAATTGTAAACTAATATCTTTAAATCAAAATCTCATAGAAAAACTATGGATTAAAAAAAAAAGTAATAATTTAAAAAAATTCTATGCTCTGCCTGAAAAAGCAGTCGGTCAAAATTATAAATTAAAAATCAATAAATTATTCAAAATTTTAAAAAAGAAAAAAATTGACTTTCAATTCATTTCAGCAAGCGAAAATATTGCTTGGCTTATGAACATAAGAGGTTATGACTCGGAATTTACACCAATTCCTAATGCGTATTTAACCCTAGATTATAATAAAAAAATTAATTTTTTTTGTGATTTAAAAAAGATTAATTATTCTTTTAAGAAAAGGTTTAAAGATATTAAGTTTGTGGACATAAAATATACAAATTTATTTCTTTCAGAGGTTAAAGATAAAAAAATATTGATAGACTCTTCTACCTGTTCAATATATTTCGAAAATATTCTAAAAAAAAATAATAAGATTGTAGAATTTTTAGATCCAGTTTATTCTCTAAAATCTATAAAATCTAAAATTGAAATTAAAAATACAATAAAATGTCATATTCATGATGGCGTGGCACTTACTAAATTTTTATTTTGGATTAAAAAAAATTATAATAAACAAAATATTGATGAAATTACTGCTCAAGAAAAATTATTGAAACTTAGAAAGAAAAACAGAAATTTTAGGTTTTTAAGTTTTCCAACAATATCAGGATCTGGTCCTAATGGAGCAATTATACATTACAAAGCCTCTGAAAAAAGTAACAGAAAATTGAAAAAAGGTGACATTTATTTGGTTGACTCTGGTGGGCAATATAATTTTGGCACAACAGATGTGACGCGAACAATCTCACTAAACAATAGTAATAAAAGAATTAAGGATATTTTTACTAGAGTCCTGAGAAGCCATATCGCAGTAGCAAGTTTTAAATTAAAAAGTAAAACTTGTGGAGCTCAAATTGATGGTATTGCAAGAAAACCTTTAAGAGAGATTAATTTAGATTATACACATGGAACTGGTCATGGAGTTGGATACTTTTTAAATGTTCACGAAGGACCCCAAGCAATATCAAAAAATAATAAAGTAAATTTTAAAGAAGGAATGATTGTATCTAATGAACCTGGGTATTATGAAAATGGAAAATTCGGAATAAGGATTGAAAACCTTATTAGAGTAAAAAAAAACAAGAAAGGCTATTTATTTGATAATTTAACAATGGCGCCAATAGATAAATCTTTAATAAATAAAAGCATACTTAAAAAAAATGAGCTTAATTGGCTAAATAATTACCATAAAAAAGTTTTTGATAATCTTAAAAAATTTATGAAGAAATCAGAGTTACTCGATTTAAAGCAAGCTTGCTCAAAGATCTAATATTTTGTACCACTCATTTTCTTTAAGAATTTTAATATTTAGTTGTTTTGCGCTTTCGATCTTTTTTTTAGTAGGTTTTGAATTGCCTATTACTAATATGTCTAATTTTTTCGAGATTGTTCCCAAAACTTTTCCTCCATTATTTTCAACTATTGACTTTGCTTCTGATCTACTCATTTTTTCCAAACCACCAGTAAACATAATAGCTTTATTGGAAAATTTTCCTTTTTTGTTCTGGATCTTAAAATCTTTTATTTTTAACCTATCAATTAGTTTTTTTACAATCTCAATATTTTTATTGTTTGAAAAAAAATTATTTATAGAGTCAATTTGAATTTCACCAATTCCATCAAAATCAATCAAATTTTCTAAGATTTGTTGTCTTTTTTTTTTCTCAAATAGATCAGAAAATTTATTTATAGACCTAAAAAAGTTCGACAAAATTTTTGCACTCTCTTGACCTATATGCCTAATACCAATTGAAAAGATAAATCTATCTAATTCTATAATTTTTGATTTATTAATTGCTTTTTTAAGATTATCTATTGATAGCTCTCCCCACCCTTCAAGACTTTGAATTTTGCTATAATTAATTGAAAAAATATCAGAAGGTTTTCGTATTAATTTTAATTCCCAAAATTGATCTATTACTTTTTTTCCTAAACCGTCAATATTGAAAGCTTCTTTAGATACTATATGCTTTAATTTTTCTCTTGCAATAAAATCGCACTCATATCCTTTTAAGCACCTTCTGACAGCATCTTCTTTCTTTGTAGATTTATTAATCTCTTTTTGTGTAATTGAGCCACACAAACAGTTTTCTGGAAATGTATATTTTTTACTCTTTTGATTTCTTTTCGATATGTCTACGGAAACTACTTGAGGAATTACATCTCCAGCTCTTTGAATAAGCACAGTATCACCAATTCTAATATCTTTTCTTTTTATTTCATCTTCGTTATGTAAAGTTGCATTTGAAACCACAACCCCTCCAACAGTTACAGGCTCTACTTTTGCAACTGGTGTGATAGCTCCAGTTCTACCAACTTGGATAAGTATATTTAGAATTTTAGTTACTGCTTTCTCTGCAGAAAATTTATATGCAATAGCCCAACGCGGGGAATTAGAAGTATTCCCTAATCTTGACTGCAATTTTAAATCATTAACCTTGTAAACCAAACCATCAATATCGTAATCTAGCGAAGATCTAATTGAGTCTATGTATGAATGTTGTTTTTCTATTTCTTCTATATTTTCAACTTTTTTAATTAGTGGATTAACAGAAAAACCCCAACTGTTAATCTTTTTTAAAAATTCAGATTGAGTATTAAAAATCATAGGTTCAATAATGCCGAAACCATAGGCAAAATATTTAAGAGGTATTTTAGAGGTTTCTTTAGGATTTTTTTGTCTCAGCGAGCCTCCGGCTGCATTTCTTGGATTTGCAAAATTACCTTTGATATTATTAAAATCTTTTTTACCAATATATATTTCCCCCCTAATTTCTAATAAGGATGGAATAGTTCCACCTTCAATTTTTCTTGGAATTTTATTGATAGTTTTTAAATTTTCTAAAATATCTTCTCCTATTACTCCATCTCCTCTTGAGAGNCCTTTAACTAGTTTTCCATTTTCNTAAATTANCGATGCAGAAATACCATCTATTTTTGGCTCTGAAAAAAATTCAATATTTTTGTCTTTACTATTCAAAAAATTATTTATTTTACTGACGAAATCCTCCATATCCCCTCTATCAAAAGCATTTGATAAAGAAAGCATTGGTTTCAAATGTTTAATTTTTTTAAATTTATTAGAAGGAGGAGAGCCNACTATTTCTTTAATTAAATTTAATTCTTTAAGAAATTCATTTTTTTTNTCTAAATCCAAAACTTCTTTTTTTAAATCATCATACTGNGCNTCAGATATTTTTGGATTATCTTTGTTAAAATATAATTTATTATGTCTTTTTAATAAATTAATTTTCTTTTTAAATCTATCTATAATTTCAGTTTTTCGACTCACGGTTAAACTANTTTATCTTTTTAAGAATTNTTTTNAAAAAACTATCATCTTTTTTTTTATTTTCATCCTTTTTTTTAATTNTATAATCTTTATTTAAAACTTTATAAGATTGTTCAAACCATCTACTAGAATTATAATTATATCCTAAAATTTTTGCATACTTTTTTGCTTCCAAATCAACACCTAAATAATGATAAATTTCTACTAATCTATGAAGTGCTTCTTCAATAAATACTGTTTCTTGATATTTCTCTACAATAATCTTCAATCTATTTATAGCNGGTACCCACTTTTGTGTAGATATNTAATATTTTGCAACATATAATTCTTTAGCAGCAAGTTGGTTCTGAATTAAATCTTTCTTGAATTTTAAATCTATTGAATAATCTGTGTTGGGATATTCTTTTAAAAAAAAATCTATTTTTTTATTTGCTTTTAACAAAGGTCCTAAATCTTTTTTTTCATCCGATATTTGTTCATAATATATTATCGCATTTAAATAATGNGCATAAATAATATTTTTATCTGCAGGGTATTTTCTTATATATCGTTCNAAATTCTCTAATGCNGCATCGTAAAAATTTATACCATANAGTGAGTAACTAGACATAATTGAGGATTTTGCGGCATACTCTACTATTTCAAAATTAAGTTCNGCCTCTGAAAATTTTTTATTTGCAAAAAAGTAATCTCCTTTTTCAAATGCTTTAAATCCCTCTTCATAAAGNTGGTATGGATCTACTTTCTTATCTTCAAATTCATATTCAACTTNTTTATTTTTTGAACAAGCTTGGAAAGAAAGAGANATAATTAAAATTATAATTATTTTTTGAAACATNTTCTGATTAATATCAGATTAAAATAGAATGGTAAATTTTAACGGTATTATACGCCGATAGCTACTGGATTTTTATAAGAATTTTCATTTTTTTTTTCAGCATTTTCAAAATTTTCTANGCTCCAATTNGCTTTATCTGAAAAAAATTTCACCAATAATTTATTAGTCANNGCGTGTCCACCTTGAGATGTTTTTATATGACCAAATATACGATTACCTGATAGCATTATGTCGCCTAAACAATCCAATATTTTATGATAAACAAATTCGTGTCTATTTCTAAGNCCATCTTCGTTTAAAATTTTACTTCCNTGTACAACTATAGCATTATCTAACGATCCACCTTTGGCTAAACCCATTNTTTTGATATTGTCTATGTCTTCATACAAACAAAAAGTTCGTGAATTATATATTTCAGTCAAATCATCATTGCTAAACTTGAACTCTTTTCTTCTAGTTCTNATTAANGGNTTATTNAAAATAATTTCAAAATCAATTATTAAATCTTGATTGAGTGGTTCTATAGAGGCAAATTTTTCTCCTTCCTTTACTTCTACTTTTTTTAATACTTTNAAAAANTTTCGAGGTTGTTTCTGATCTTCTATTCCTACAGATCTTATTGCGTCTACAAAATCTAATGCTGACCCGTCCATTATTGGAATTTCAGGAGCNTCNACTTCTATTAAAGCGTTNTCGATCCCNTCNCCATAAAAAGCAGCCATTAAATGTTCAACAGTTGATANTGTAATCCCATTTTCATTTTTTAGNTTAGTGCATAAAATTGGTTCAACTACATTTTTAAAATTTGCATGAATTATATTATTNCTAGTCTTATCAACTCTTTTAAAAATTATACCGGTGTTAGGTTCTGATGGTNTTATTTTTAAATTTACTTCTTCTCCGTTATGTAAACCAATTCCTTTTAAGTCTATATTTTCTTTTATTGTACTTTGTTTGGATTTAAGCATTTTGCTTTATACAAAATTGTCAGAAATGAATTAAAACAACAAATGTTTCAAAAAATAACAATTATTTACTCAAATAAGGACTTAAAAATCCTAGTTATTAAAGAGTTTTTTGTTTGAGCAACAGGTATAGCTTCTTTTTTCCAACCATAAGTAGATAAATTCGCTGCGCACTTGATTAATAAGTCTGGTTCGAAATTATGTATGAAATGAGTATCAAAATTATAAAATTTAGAGAAATAAAATTTAAAATTATCTTTAAAATTGTTTAAAATTAGTTCATCTTTAATGTTTATATAGATTCTACAATCATTTTTTTTAAAAGACTTAATATTAATATTTTTGTTTAAAATTATATCAATAACTTCTTCTATTCGGGCGTTAACAATATCTTCAATTAATTTCTTTCTAATTTTTCTATATTTTCCTTGAGAAAAATACTTTTCCTCTAAAAAATCATTTTCTTCGTAATTTTTATTCTTAAATAATTTATCTGATAAGAATGTTTTAATCGTTTCATAATCAATAGAGCATACTTTGCCTACATCTTTAAAAATTATACCTGTTCCAAAATTAAAATATTCATCATATTTAAATGAGGCGTCATCAAAAAAACTTATATTAGAGTTATCTTTATCTATGGTAATTTTTAAAAATGTCTCAGTTTTATTATCCTGATTAACTAATTGAATACCTTCAACAAAGTTTTTTAATAATACTTTTTTTACCACTAGATTATTTTTGTTAAAAATCTGATGAATATTTTTCAAGTCATTAATTCCGATCATAAAAAAAGTAAGTTCGTGACTATAAAAATTTCCAAATAGACCTATCGGCAAATTTTCAGTAATGGTTCCATCTAAAATACTTTTAGAATTAAAAATATGTAAAATAGCATTATCTTTTTCATTTTCTGTTATAGTTAATTTAAGTGAATTTAGAATATAAGAAATATTCTCTTTCAAAACTTGAGATCCATTTAATTTTTTGAATCCAGAAATATTTATGCATGTACTATCAAAACTATCTGTGATAATAATAATTTCTTTAAAAATAAAATTTAACTTGCTTTCAATTGCTTGAACACTTTTGTTTATTATATTTTGAGTTTCATCAATGCTTGTAAATTTATTTTTATTTATACCTTGGATGGGCGTAACAATTTTTTCAACAATTTTTAGATTTTGATTGTCATCATAGACTACTGCTGCAAAAATATAATTTGATTTATTAATTTCAACAAAAAGACTTGGAATATCTGTTTGCATAAACTAGTTCAAAATAAGTTGATCTTTAATTCTATAATCAAATATCTTGTAATCATGAAAATTGCTATTTTTTTTTAAAAGCATAAAATTTTGTAAACTATCTAAATAATTTAAAACGGGTAGTTTAATCACTTTATTATCTCGAATAATCAAGTCCCATCTGCCAGACTCAAAAAAATAAAAAGTCTTTATCATTTGTAATGGAAACTTTATATTTTGAAGTTCTTTATATAAAGAGTAGAAATCTCTCTCATTGCCGAAAACTGTTGGTAAATCATCATATCTCTCTATAACCAAAAAATTAATCAAATTTCCTTTGTCTGAAATATAAAAAATTTTTTTTTTATTATGTAGTATGGCTATAGGTTTTTTTTCAACTATTATCAGTTTTAATGTACTTGGATAAATCTTTTTAATACTAAAGCTTTCAATGAAAGTTTCACTTTTTAAATTTGATTCTATATCCTCAACATTCAAAAAAAATAAATTTTCTTTATATAAAAAATTCAATTTTTTTTTTATATCATTGGCATTTAAAATTGAATTATTTTCAACTTTAATTTTTTGAATATTTAAATTAGAATTGATATTAAAATCAAATTTTGGAGTATAAGTGGTTAAAAGAATTAAAAGTATAATCAATCCAAAGAGTGATTTTTTCATCTGTTTATGCCGGCATTAAGAAGTATTTTTTTAACTAAATTTTCAAAAGATATACCTTTGAAATTAGCTATTTCAGGAACTAATGATAAGCTTGTCATGCCTGGTTGTGTATTAATTTCTAAAAGATAAAATTTATTTTTAAAAAATTTGAAATCTGATCGTGTAACACCCTTACAATCCAAAGCATTGTGCGCCCTCTTAGCAATCTGTAAAGCTTCTTTGTATTTAGAACTTTTTAAGTTAGCTGGCATTATATGTTTAGTTTTAGCAGACTTTAAGTATTTGGCTTTGTAATCATAAAACTTTCGTTTTGGCTTAAGTTCAATTGCCCCCAAGGACTCGCCATTTATAACTGCTACTTGAATTTCTTGCCCTCCAATATAAGGTTCAAAAATTAATTCTACGTATTTTTTAAACAGAGACTTAGTAGAAGTATTTAGATCAGAAATATTTTTACAGATTTTTACTCCGATACTAGATCCTTCATTAATAGGTTTGACTACGATAGGAAATTTAATCTTTTTTACTTTAATACATTTTCTTAATTCAATTTTACTATATTTTTCTTTCTCGAGAACAAAATATTCAGGTGATCTAATCTTATTCTTCTTAAAAATTTCTTTTGAAATTACTTTATTCATTGCATTGTAAGAACTAATTACTCCTGAATGGGTATAGGGAATTCTTAAATATTCAAAATAGCTTTGAGCAACTCCATCTTCTCCATCTTTTCCATGTAGCGCATTAAAAATTACATCTATTTTATTCTTATCAATCAAATTTAAAGATTTTTTTTTTGGATCGAAAGTTAATACTTTATAACCAATTTTTTTTAATGCATTTATGCATGCTCTTCCACTATCAAGACTAATTTTTCTTTCTCCGGATGTTCCACCCAATACGACTAAAACTTTTTTATTTTTCATTACCAATAATCTTAATCTCTAATTGAAGACTAACTCCTGTTTTAGTTTTTACCTCTTTTTTTACTTTATTTATTAATTTTTCTATATCAGAAGCTTTTGCTTTTCCATTGTTAATAAAAAAATTACAATGTTTTTCCGAGATACTTGCGCCTCCTTCGTAAAATTTATCACAGCCTGATTCCTTGATTAGCAGCCATGCTTTTTTATCTTTGCTATTTTTAAATGTACTGCCACCAGTTTTTATTTTACTTGGTTGAGATTTTTTTTTTTTTTGAATTAATTCTTCTTGCTTTTTTGCAATAAGTTTTTTTGAAGAAACTCTTCCTTTGAGTTTTGCAGATAAAATTATATAATTCTTTGGAAGACTTGTATCTCTATAGTAAAATTTTATCTCACTACTTTTTATTTCTTTTTCATTTCCTTTATCATCAATTACTTTAATGGACTCTAAAATTTCTGAAATATTTGAGCCATAGCAACCGCTGTTCATTATTATTGCTCCACCAACAGATCCAGGAATACAAGATAAGAATTCCATCCCACTGATATGATTGTTTTGGGCAAAATCTGCAACTTTTTTATCAAATGTAGCAGCGCCTACTTCTATAATGTTTTCTTCTAATAATTTTATTTCAGAAAACTTAGAGCCTAATTTAATGACCACACCTTTCACGCCTGAGTCTCTGATAAGAGTATTTGAACCAGCGCCTAATACATATACCTGATAATCATTTTTCCTAACTTTATTTAAAAATTCTATAAGATGATCTTTGTTTTCAGGTCTAAAAAAGATATCAGCTGGGCCTCCTAAGTTGAACCAACTGTATTTTGATAAATTTTCGTTAACTATTAAGCTTTTTCCGAATTGTTTTTTTAAGAGTGCAATATTTAAATTCATAAGCTTGTTTTTAATTCTCTCATCCATTGTGAGATAGAACCAGCGCCCATACCAATTATAATTTCATTGCTTATTAAATTCTTTTTAAAAAAGTTTGATAATTCTTTTTGATTTTTTACTAAGATCACTTGAGTTCTAGAATTTCTAGATATCAGCTTTGCAAAATTTAATAGATTAAAATTTAAATTTTTCTTTTCCCCCGCGGCATATATTGGGCAAATTAAAACTAAATCTGATTTTACAAATGATTTCGAAAAGGATTTTTTTAATGATATTATCCTTGAGTATCGATGCGGCTCAAAAACCGTTATAATTTTCCTTTTATTATAAGCCTTTCTTACTCCCTCTAGAACAGAAAAAATTTCAGTTGGATGATGAGCATAATCATCAAAAAAATCATTTTTATTTTTTGTAAATATTTTTGTCATTCTCCTTTGAACTCCCGAGAAATTTTTCAAAGCTTTTTTTATAATACCGATTTTAACTCCAAGATTTATACAAACTGCTGTTGCCGCTGTTGCATTAAGGATATTGTGCTCTCCTATTAATTTTAAATTAATATCTTTAATCATTACTTTTCTATTATCAGCATTTCTATAATCTAAATCAAAAAGTGAATGAGTGGTATGATACCTGGCGTTTGTGATTCTATAATTAGCTTTTTTATTAAAACCGTAAGTTAATATATTTTTATTTTTTATCTTATTTAAAATCTTTTTAATATTTTTACTATCGATACAAATTAAAGACTTACCAATGGGTTGTGTTTTATTTATAAATTCAATAAATGCATTTTCTAGATTTTTATAGTTTTTATAATAATCTATGTGTTCAAAATCTATATTAGTTACAATTGAGTAGTTAATTGGTAATTTTAAAAAACTACCATCAGATTCATCCGCCTCTAGAATAGCCCAATCACCTTTACCTAGTTTAGCATTACTTTTGAATGAGTTAATAACTCCCCCGTTAATAATTGTTGGATCTAATTTTTGATCAAATAAAATCTTTGCTACTAATGATGTTGTGGTAGTTTTTCCATGAGAACCAGTAATAATTATATTTTTTTTTAATGAAACTACATTAGCTAAAACTTCTGCACGTGAATAAATGGGAATTTTTTTTTTTCTCGCTTGTCTAATTTCTATATTGTTATCTTTAACTGCAGAAGATTTAACAATAATTGTTGCATTTTTTATATTATTCATTGAATGACCTATAAAAACTTTGATCCCGGCTTGTAAGCAATTAGAGATACTTTTATTTTTATTTTGATCGCTTCCTTGAATTTTAAATCCCATATTTTTCATAACTTGGGCTAAACCACTCATCCCTATTCCTCCAATACCTATGAAGTGGATAATTTCTTTTTGTCCTATATTAATATTCTTCATTTATTATCATTTTTATTTTTTTGTCGATATTTTCATAAACTGATTTGTCTGAATATTGTCTTTGTTTAATTATAATTTGATCTAATAAAGTTATATCTTCATTAATTTTTTCTAATAACTGAAATAACTTTGTATTTAAATCTCTTTCTTCTATCAAATAACTATAACCTTTTTTTTTATAATAAATCGCATTTTTTAACTGATGATTATCGGCAGATGAAGGTAAAGGAACGCTGATAAAGGGTATTTTTGCATTAACCAATTCTGCAAGCATTGAAGAGCCTGAGCGAGTTATAGCTAAGTTAACTTTAGAAAAATAATCTAAAATGTTATTACTAAAATTAAAAATTTCAAAATCTATATTTAAATTTTTGTAAAAAGAGGTCAAAAATTCATTTTGTTCGAAAAGACATTGTTGATAAATTTTGAAAGATATTTTTGATTCGTTGCATTTTTGAAAAATTTTTGGAAGTTTCTCAGCAAAAATTTTTGCAGCCTGGCTACCGCCTAGAACTAATATTTTTAATTTTTTACTGTTGCTGAAAGAATTAGTTTTAGCTTGAAAATTTAAGATTTCTTTTCGTATGATGTTCCCAATCACATAAATCTTTTTATTATATTTTTCTGAAATTCCTTCTAATTCCCTGATAGATACAAAAATTTTTTTTGCATAGGGCAGCAAATACCTATTTGCTTTTCCTATATGTAAGTTGTTCTCATAAATAATAAATGGAATTCTTAGTATTGTGGCTGCTACACAAACGGGAAATGAAGAATATCCACCCATACCAAAAACTAAATTTGGTTTATTGATCATCAAGAAAATAAATGACCTGAATGTAGAGTACAAAATAGTCAGTATTGAAAATAATAATTTAAATATATTCTTTTTAAATACTGGTGAGGAGTTAATTTCAACAACTTTGATATCATCATAATCTTTTAAATATTTTAAGCCTCTTTTATCTGAAATTATCTTAACATCTGCTTCATTTTCAATAAAGTGCTTGGCTAAACTATAGGCAGGAAAAATATGGCCTCCTGTTCCTCCTGTAGCGATGATAATTTTTTTTATCTTTTTATTCATTTATATCCAATTTATTTTTTGTATAATTCAAAATTATTCCAGCTAAAATAGCGCTTCCTATAAGAGACGAACCTCCATAACTTAAAAAAGGTAAGGTCATTCCAGTTGTTGGTAGTAAATTAGTATTAACACCGATATGGATAAATGTTTGAAAGATAAGAAGCGAAGCAAGTCCGCATAAAGAAAGTTTTAAAAATTGGTCATTTTTTAAGATACAGCTTTTTACAATCCTAAAAGCTATGTACAAAAAAATACTTATAATTAAAATTGAAATAATTGAGCCATATTCTTCGGATATAATTGCAATAATATAATCTGTGTGAGCTTCGGGAACACTATCCTTTAAAATTCCTTCTCCCATTCCTTGGCCTTTTAGGCCTCCTTGCTTTATAGCATTTAAAGCTATTGAAGATTGAAAACTATCTCCTTTACTGGGATCTAAAAATGTAACTAAACGATTAATTATGTAACCAAATTTCTCAGGCATTAAAAATAAAAGTGCACCTATTAAAAGAGTAAAGATAATAAAAAAACTAAAAATATATATGAGACTAACACCCGAAACAAATACGGTTGCAATCCAACTTCCAATTAGCAAAATAGATTGTCCAAGATCTGGTTGATCAATTAAAAGAATTATTACTGAGCACAATAAAAGAAAACTAAATAAGTATCTTATTTGAGGGTTTTTTAATTTATCTAAGGTTAATATTTTAACTGTCACTAAGATAAAAAAAGGTTTTAAAAGTTCTATAGGTTGCAACCTAAATATATATAAATCTAACCATCTTTTAGCACCTTTAACTTCTACTCCAATAATAGGGACTAAAATTAATAATAGAAAAGATAGTATAAAAAATGGAGTCACTATTTTCTTCAGCAACAATGTATCTATTGCTGAAATAATAAACATTATAAAAAAGGCTAATACAGTAAAAATTAAATGTTTTGAAAAAAAGAAATAGTAAGTTTTGTTTAGCCTCTCACCTGCTAATGAAGAAGTAGATGAAAATGAAAAAAAAAGACCTAAAAAAAATAAGATAAAAAAACCAAAAAGAATATTCTTATCAATATTTCTCCAATAAGTATTAAATTCAAAATTAAATAGATTTTTTAACATGTCGATTTACCAAAAGTTTAAATTTGTCTCCTCTATCAGCAAAGTTTTTAAATTGATCATATGAAGCACTTGCAGGACTAAATAATATGGTAAGTCTTTTTTTATTTTTTAAGAATTTAAAAACTTTATTAACAGCTGTTTGTAAATTATAAGCAATTTCAAATTTGATTTTTTTATTAATATGCTTAACGAAAAATTTCGTATGTTTGCCAATAATAAATACTTTAATAATTTTTTTCTTAAATTCATCAATATTTATTTTGTCATTTTTTTTTGGCAAACCTCCAGTAATCCAAAGAATATTATCATTTGATCTTAAAGCATATTTTGTAGACTCAAAGGAAGTAGCCTTTGAATCATTTATAAAAGTATAATTGTCAAATTTTAAAAAGATCTCGTGTCTGTGAGCTAAACCTTTAAAGGATTTCAAAGATTTTAAAAAGGCCTTTTTATTAACATTAAAAATTTTGGATATAAAATAAGCAAACTGTACATTATTTTTATTTGCTTCCAGTTGAAGATATGGGTTTTGGTTATCAGATATTTTTATTGAATTATTTTTAATATATCTTAATTTTCCTAAAAAGTTATTTTTTTTATATAATTTCTTTAAGCTTAAATTATTTAAAAATGCTATATCTTTTTTTGTTTGGTTGTTGAAAATTTTAAATTTTGATTCTAAATATTTTTTTTTTGAACCATGCCAATCCAAATGATCTTGGGATAAATTTAATATAGCTGCACAATAAGGTTTTATAAACTTTGAATATTCTAGTTGAAACGAAGAAGCCTCAATAATGTAAATCTCTTTTTTTTTAAATTTTTCATTTAAAACTGGTTTACCTATATTTCCTACTAATTTATTTTTTATTCTATTTTTTTTTAGAATATGATGGATTAAAGAACAAGTAGTCGATTTTCCATTTGTGCCAGTTATTACAATTGATTTTTGAACTTTATTTTTTAAAAAGAACAAATCTAGATCAGTTATAATTTTTTTTTTATTTTTTAATAATATTTTTTTAAATTTTGATTTTAAGATGCTTATTCCAGGACTCATCACTATATAATCAACGGTGTTTAAACCTGTTATAAATCTATTTTTAAGATATAAGTTTGATTTAATTAAATAATCGTCCCAAGCATGAATTTTGTAAGCTCCATTTTTGCTCAAAAAATTGACTACTGAATCTCCGGTTATTCCTAAACCATAAACAGCAAAACTTTTATCTTTGAAATTAAATGATTCACGCATTATCTTAATTTAAGTGTTGCTAGTCCTACTAAAGCTAAAATAATTGCTATGATCCAAAATCGAATTACAATAGTTGATTCAGCCCAACCTTTTTTTTCAAAATGATGGTGGATTGGAGCCATTTTAAAAATTCTTTTTCCTGTTAGTTTAAATGAGATTACTTGAATAATCACTGATACAGTTTCAAGAACGAATAATCCTCCTACAATCGCAAGTACAATCTCATGTTTCGCTATTATGGCAACCGCAGCAAGTGAGCCGCCTAAAGATAAGGAACCTGTGTCTCCCATAAAAATCTTAGCAGGTGGAGCGTTATACCAAAGAAAACCTAAACAAGATCCAACGATTGAACCACAAAATATTGAAAGCTCACCTACGTCGGGAATATATTGTAATTGTAGGTACTCTGAAAAAATTGTGTTTCCCACTACATAAGAGATTAATGTAAATGAAAGTGCTACTAGCATGACTGGGACTGTAGCTAAACCATCCAGTCCATCCGTTAAATTTACTGCATTTGAAGCCCCAATAATTACAAACAACCCAAAAGGAATAAAAAAAAGGCCCATTTGAAATATTAAATTTTTAAAAAAAGGAAAATAAAGATTATACAAATATTCATGATTAGAAAATTTTATTAAGATAAATAGAGCCATTAAACCAATAATTAATTGTCCTAAAAATTTTAATTTCGGATTTAAACCTCTAGAATTTTTAAATTTTATTTTTAACAAATCATCAGCAAAGCCTAATAACCCTAGACTTAAGGATACAAAAATTAGAGTCCAAATATAAATATTTTTTAAATCAGCCCATAATAAAGTGCTAGTGAGTATACCAATTATAATAATAACTCCTCCCATCGTGGGAGTGCCAGATTTTTTTATAATATGATCTATAGGCCCATCTTGTCTTATAGGACCTGTAATCATATTCTCAGAAAAAATTTTAATTAATGGTCCTCCTATAATAAAAACAACAGTTAAAGATGTAACTACTGATAAGCCAGTTCTAAAAGTAAGATATTTAAATACATTAAGAAAGGAATACTGCTCTATAAAGGATGTAAGTAAGCTAAATAACATTTAAATTCCTTTGATCATTGCATTGCTAATAACATTCAATCCAGTTGCGTTAGAACCTTTTATCATTAAATAATCATTATTAGCGATTATATTTTTTAAAATAAAATCTATATCTTGATTGCATTGAAAAATATTTCCTCGCTTATTTTTCTTTAAATTTTGATAGGTAAAAAGGCTCTTTTCCCCTTTAATAAAAACCTTATCAATATCTGAGCTGTTAATAAGTCCTGACAATTTCTTGTGATAAATTTCTGATTTATTTCCAAGTTCAAGCATATCGCCCAATAGTAAATATTTTTTACATCTATCTTTCTTTATTTCAAAAAAATTATTTAGTGCATTTTTAACTGAAAATGGATTTGCATTGTAACTTTCGTCTATTAATCTAAATGTTTTCTTATATCTTTTAATTTTGTGTATTTTTCCTCTTCCTTCAGATGGTTCAAAATTTTTAAATATCTTTATAGTTTTTTGAAGACTTAAACCAAGTTCTTTTATAGCAGCTAAAGAAGCAAGAACATTATAAATATTTATATTTTTTATTCTTAAAGTTATGGAAGAGCCTCCGACACTTATGAAGACCTTATTCATATCTTCCTTTTTTTTACTATTAATTAGATGAACATCTGATTTCTTAGACTTTCCAAAAGTAACAACTTTAATGTTTCTTAATTTAGCTTTTTTATTTAAATAATGGAAAAATTTATCATCACGATTTAAAATAACAGTTCCATTATTTTCAATATTATTAATAATTTCACTTTTTGCTTTTGCTATTCCTTTGATATTTTTAAAATTTTCTATGTGAGCCTCTGCTATGTTTGTAATTATAGCTAAACTAGGCTTTATCATTTTAGATAATTTATTTATTTCACCAGTTTTACTCATCCCTACTTCAAACACTCCATATTGATGATAAGAACTAAGATTCGACAAACTAATGGGAACGCCATAATGATTATTGAAAGATCTTGGCGAGGCATAAGTAAAACCATACGATTTAAGCAAAATATTAAGCATATTTTTTAATGATGTTTTGCCAGCACTACCAGTTATTGCTAAAATTTTTGCATAACAATTTTTTCTTTTAAGTTGGGCAAATTTATTTAAAAAGCTAATTGGATCATCGACTTTGATTGTTTTCCTTTTATTTTTTTTATTATTCTTTGATGAAACTACATAACTAGCTCCCTTGCTAATGGCTCTAGGGATAAATTTATTCCCGTCATTATTTTTGCCTTTAATAGCTATAAATAAATTATCTTTTTTTATATCTCTTGAATCTAGTGCAAGTCCATCAAATTTATAAAATTTTTTTCTTTTTATTATTCTATTTAATATTTCGGAATTAAATAAATAATTTTGTTTTTTTAAACTTAATATTTTTTTATTTATCTTTAATCTTTTTATTATTTGTCTATCTGAAATAGAAATAATTTTATTTCCATAGTCTTGATAATTTTCATGACCTTTTCCTGCAATTAAAATTGTTTCATTAGGTTTGGCATTTAATATAGATGCTTTAATTGCTTTTGATCGATTACCTATATTGAAATAGTTGCTTCCTTTAAGGTGTTTAACTATTTCTTTTCTAATTTTTTTTGGATTCTCTTTTCTAGGATTATCGTCGGTTACGTATATCTTTTTAGAAAAAGATTTTGCAATTTTTGCCATTAAGCGCCTTTTTTTAAAATCTCTTTCTCCCCCGCAGCCAAAAACTAAAGAAATATTATTATTATAAATATTTTTAATTGTTTTTAAAACTTCCCGTAATGCATCTGGTGTATGGGCATAATCAATAAAAACTCTAATGTTGTTTGGATATTTTTTAATTAAATCTAATCTACCATTTACATTTTTAATCTTTTTTAAAACATGATTAATTTTTACTTCATTTAAATTACATAGCCTCGCTGCTAAAATTGCCATAGATAAATTCTTAATTTGAAATGATCCCTGCAAAGATAAAGATTTATTTTTCAATTGAACTATAGTTCTTTCTATATCTAGCAATCTTAACTTTCTTTTTTGCGAAATTCTTTTTATAATCGAATATTCTTTAATGGACTTATCTACAATAACAGACCTTTTAGAGCTTAATAATTTTGAAAACAAAATTAACTTTGCGTCAAGATAAGCCTTCATTGTTTTATGATAATCTAAATGATCTTGACTAAAATTAGTAAAAATTCCAGCTTTAAAATTTAAATTATCTAATCTATTTTGATCCAAGCCGTGACTCGACGCTTCGATAATGACGTTGTCAATTTTATTTTTTTTTAATTTTTCCAGATTTTCGTGAAGAGTAATAATATCAGGGGATGTAAGATTAGTTTTCATAAATTTGTTTTTATATCTTATGCCCAATGTTCCTATAGAAGCTACTGGAATATTATTGCTTTTTAATATTTGATAAAAAAAATCAGCTACAGATGTTTTTCCATTAGTACCTGTTACTGCAATAATATTTTTTGGTTTTAGTTTGTAAAATTTAGATATGACCTTACTTAAATAATTTTTTACATTCTTTGTTTTAATTATATTGGCTTTTTTGGTTTGAAATTTACAGTTTTTAGAGCAAATTATAATGAAAGCTCCATTTTTGATAGCTTGACTTATATAGTCTTCACCATTTGATTTATTTCCTTTTATAGCAAAAAATATAAATCCTTTTTTTACTTTTTTGCTATTAATTGCCAAACCTCTGACTTTCAATCGCTTTAAATTTTTAGGGGGATTTTTAATTAAGTTTTGTAGCAACATATTTGTTGTAAAACTCTTTGTTTTTTATGGCTAAAATAGGTCCAATTTTCTTTATAATTTTGCCGGCTATATAAACAGAATTCCAACCTGCTTCGTTTCTTGTTCCTTTAATCTTCATACCTCGATAATTGTAGATTAAGTCAGTAGCAACTTTAGGATTTTCTAACATTACAAGTAACGCATATTTTGGATCTTCTGAAGGAAATACTGAAATAAATGTATTTAAATTTTCATTATCGTTTCCATAATTTTGAGAAGTTCCTGTTTTTCCACCTACATCATAACCATAAATATCGGCTAAACTAGCCGTACCCTCCTTGTCGGTAACTACTTTTCTTAAAATGGTATTAATTTTTTTACTTGTTTCTGATGAAATTAATCTTTTGTTGTCTATATATTTCTCTTTTTTAATTATTGTTGGTTTTATAACATTGCCACCATTAACTAATGAAGCATAAGTTACTGTAGCCTGTAAAGGTGTGATTGCGATACCATGTCCGTAAGAAATAGTTTCTAATTTACACTTATTCCACTTAAAACTTAAAGGTGTTCCAAGTTCTTCTAGTTCTAATTCCGGTGTATTTAATAGATTAGTTTCTTTAATAAAGTTTTTGTAATCTTTCTCGCCAATTTTTTTTGCTAACATTAAAGTTCCAATATTAGAGGATCTAATTAATATATCCTCTACTGATAAATCTTTAGGAAATTGTTTAATATCGGATATCTCATGTACAGAACATCTTATTTTTCTAGGTATATCTTTAATAATTGTTTCAGGAGAAACTAATTTTTTTTCAAGAGCTAACGCAATTGTAAATGTTTTAAAAATAGAACCTAGCTCATAAACTCCTTTAGTTATTTTGTTAATGTATTTATTGTCTTTAATGTTTTCCCTTTTATTAATATTGAAATTAGGCAAAGAAACTAAAGATAAAACTTCACCATTTTTAACGTCTATTAGCAAACCAGCTCCACCAGTGGCGTTAAAGGTTTCTAGGGCTTTATTTAATTCATCGTCGATTATGTGTTGAATGTTTGTATCCAAAGTTAATTGCAGTGAATTATTCAATAATTTTGAACTTTTAAGTTCTTTATCAAAATATTTTTCCACTCCAGAAATTCCATAATTATCGTAATCAACTTGACCTAAAATATGACCGTACAAATTTGCGTGAGTGTAAATTCTGGATTGAAAAGGTTCAAAAATTATACCTTTTTCTCCAAGAGACCATAATTTCTCTTTATCATTTTGATCAAGTCTCCTCTTTAAATAGAAATATTTTCCTTTATTTAATTTTTGTTCTACTTCTTTAATTGGAAGATCAGGAAAATTTAATCTAATTTTAATTAAAAAATTTTCTTTATTCTTAATAAGATTAGGCTTTATAGCAGCATGAAAAGATTTTACATTTCGAGATATTAAGATTCCATTTCTATCAATTATATCTCTTCTTAAAGGTATAAAATATGATGAGTTGCTACTTTTACTATAAATTTCAATATTTTTTAAAGAAATAAATATAATTTTAATTGAAAAAATTGTGATTAAAGAAAAAAATAGAAAAAAAAGTAGATAAACTCTATCTTGAGAAATGTTAGAGTTTTTTACCTTTTTATTTTTTTGATTAGTTTCTAAATAATCTTCAAAATAAAAGCTTTTTTGATTAATATTTAAATATTTATTTTTTCTTCGTTTTTTTTTCATTTTTCATTTTAAATTTTGTTATTCTTTTTTGAGAACTTATAAAATCTTTATAGTTCAAATATATTCTTGAGAAATCCATTGGTGTATATTCAATAAAATCTAGATCTTTTATTTTTTTTGATAAGTTCTTTGGAGAGGAAAGATAAAAATAATCTAATTCTGTTTCGTGTAAATCTTTTTCTATTAATGCAATTTTTTCATCAATTCTTAGTATATTTTTCTCGATAATCCTTGTTTGATTTTTGATCACTGAAGTAATACCCAATAGAACTGAAAATATACAAATTGATATGATTAAATTAATTTTAAACATGCGATCCTTCCAATTCTAAATACTTTTTAAATTTATCTACTAGTTCGTTTGGATAAGTAAATCTATTTTTACTTCTAGTAGCATACCTAAGTTTAGCTGATCGTGACGGAGGATTCTTTGTAATTTCTGAGGAAGAAGGTTTAAATATTTTATTTTTATACTTATCAAACAAAGAAGTATTAATATCGCTATTCTCAGGAAAATATCTAGATGGTTTAGATCTGCTTGAGGAAAAATTGCTAAAAAAATATTTTACAATTTTATCTTCAATAGAGTGAAAACTAACGATTAACATTTTTCCACCAGGCTTTAAAATTTTAGTTGCATTTATAATTCCTTGAATAAGTTCGGTGATTTCTTTGTTTACAAATATCCTTAAGGCTTGAAAAGTTTTTGTACTCGGGTTTATTTTACTAGCATAATTTTTCTTTTTACTGTTTTCAATAATTGAAACCAATTGATCAACTGTGGAAATTTTTTTTATTAGACGTGTTTTAACTATATTTTTTACGATTCTCGAAGCTTCTTTCTCCTCTCCTAAAATTTTAATAATAGACTTCAATCTCTTTTCGCTAAAATTATTTACGACATCTTCTGCAGAAATCCTGGACAGACCCATGGACATATCTAGCGCATTTTTAGATTTAAAAGAAAACCCTCTCTCTAAATTATTAAGTTGAATTGAAGATAAACCTAAATCAAAGACAACTGCATCAACAGATTGATTCTTAGCAATAGTGTTTACTTCACTAAATTTTTTTTGGTAAAAAAAGAATCTATTCGGATAATCCTTTTTTAATTCTCTAGAGATATCTAAAATGAATTCGTCACGATCTAAAGCTATAACTTTAGTTTTAGAATATTTAAGTAACTTCTTTGAATAACCTCCTCCTCCAAAGGTACAATCTATATAGACCCCTCCTTTATGAGGTGAGCAAATTTTAATTACTTCTTCCAACATCACCGGATAATGGGGTATTTCCGATGATGAAGTTGGATTGATCATTATAATATGATTTTTTCATTAAAATTTTTGTTTTCTTAAGAACGCAGGAATTTCAAAATCTTCCTCTTCATTTGGGTCCTGGTCAAAAAGTTTCTCTGTATGTTCTTCACTAATAGACTGATTTAAATCACTTTCATCTTTAGTCTCATTATCATTTGAGAAAAGTTGTGGAGTATACTCTTCTCCATTTTGCTCTGCGTCAGAACTTACATCTGGATCGCTTGACAATAAAGAACTATCCACATTACTTTCTATGTATGAGGCGCTTTCTATTGAAACTCCAGTAGGTATGTTATCCGCATCTACCTTTTTGATTTCAGGTTCGGGAACACTTTGCTCTAAATTATTAAGTAAAGATTGTTCTTCTTGTTCATTGACTTCAAGTTTTTCATCTAGCTTTAAGGCGGTTGCTCCTTCAATTGAATTAAAGGTATTGTTGTCTACATTGTTTGTATTTTGAGAAAACAGCCCTTCAGAATAACCGTTATTTCTATTTTGTATTCTAGAAACCATGTTCAAAACCGTATTTGAATCAGTTTTGTGACCATCTAAAGCAGTGGCTACTATCGATACTCTCATTTTGCCTTCCATATTTTCGTCTTTAATCGCTCCAAATATTACGTCTGCTTCTGGATCTACTTCAGCTCTAACTTTTTGTGCTGTTTGATCAACCTCAAATAAAGTTAGATCTTTTCCGCCTGTTATATTTATCAATAAACCTTTCGCACCTTTTAAAGAATACTCATCAATTAAAGGATTGTTTAAAGCCATTTCTGTAGCAGCCATTGCTCTATTTTCGCCTTCAGCTTCTCCAGTTCCCATCATAGCTTTCCCCATAGAACTCATTACAGTTTCAACATCCGCGAAATCTAAATTAATCATACCAGGTCTTACCATTAAATCAGTTACACTTTGAACGCCTTGTTTAAGAACATTATTTGAAAGATGAAATGATTCTTCAAATGTAGTTGCCTCATTTGCAATCTTAAAAAGATTTTGATTAGGAACAACTATAGTGGTGTCCAAATGTTTTTTTAATGCCTCCAGCCCCTCTAAAGCTCTTCTCATTCTTTTCGGCCCTTCATAAGAAAAAGGTAATGTGGTTACACCAACAGTTAAAATATTTAATTCTTTTGCAGCCTTAGCTATCACGTGGGAAGCTCCAGTTCCTGTTCCGCCACCCATTCCAGCTGCGATAAAAACCATATTACTACCTTGAATATAGTTTACAATTTCGGCTATAGACTCATCTGCAGCAGCTTGACCAATATTATGTTTTGCGCCAGCTCCTAAACCTTTAGTTAAATTCATTCCTATTTGGATTTTTGCATGCGCCTTACTCATTTTTAAATCTTGAGCATCAGTATTAACTGCAACGAACTCTACACCTTGCATGCCGGACTCAATCATTGCATTTATTGCATTTCCACCTGCTCCTCCAATGCCTAAAACTAAAATTCTAGGCTTAAGTTCTTTAAGTTCTCCTCCTCCAACATTTATACTCATGCTTCTTCTCCTTTTTGTTTATTTTCCCATTTTAAACTATCTCTATTTTTAAAAGCTTTTTTGTTTGCTTCTATTTTAAATTTTTCAAATATTTTTGGATCCCAAATTTGAAATGTTTTACCAAGTCCAACAAATAAAATATTATTCTTAATTTTTGCGTGATTAATCAACTTTTCTGTTAATGAAACTCTACCTTCGGTATCAAATTGTAAATTCACACTTTCAGATAGTATTGATGTTGCAAAATAATCTCTTTTTTCTTCGAATGGATTTAATGAATCTATAGCATTAGACAGTTTTTCTATTCTATCTTGCGAACAAGCCTCTAAAGCAGAATGATTGAATGATGGATAGCTTATAAATCCATTGTAGCCCATAGAACTTAAATGAGACCTAAAAGTTGCTGGCACAGATACCCTTCCCTTTTTGTCTAATTTGTTTTCGTAGCTTGATAAAAACATTTTTTTTTAAAACCTTAAATTTTATTAATATTTTCAAATCACCCTCCATTATGGGATTATTTGGGATGGTATGGGTTTTAATTTAAATAGTCAATATAATAGTTTAAGCTCTATCAGTACAAAAAGAGAACA
>NHHC02000036.1 GCA_002169935.2 Candidatus Pelagibacter sp. TMED153
TAATGATGAAGATAGTCTAAACATAACGACCAAAGGTGCTATCATTAAAATAGAGCCTGGTCTTACTAAACTAGTGGAAGGTAATGTTATAATAGATGAAAATGGGAAAGAAGTAGTAAATCCTAATGCTTTTGATGGAATCGATAATGATTTAGATGGACTTATCGATGAAAATTACTTTTTACATTACAGACAACGAAAGACTGATCAATTTGGCATAATTCTTTTTGATATCATAAATCCAAGAGCTTATAAAGATTATATTAATGGTTATGGTATAGAAAATACTATGATTGATGAGCAACGATTTGATGGAATCGATAATGATGGAGACTGGAATGCAGACTTTGATGACCTTGGGTCAGATGGGATTCCAGAGACCTCAGACTTTGGTGAAGGAGATGGGCTCCCAACTTCAGGAGAGCCAAATTTTGACCGTACAGATGTTGATGAATCAGACCAGATTGGATTAACATCTTTTGATTATTTTGCGCCTGCAAATCAATTTCCTGCAAGTAACGATGAAGCACTCTGGGATCGATTAAAGCCTGGATTGTTTGATACCCCATCATCGATTTCAAATGGGGAACCAATTGCCGGAGAAGATGGCGATTTTATGTATGGATCAGGATTTTTTCCACTTAGAGCAGGTCAAACCGAATATTTTTCTATAGCCCTAATTTATGGAGATGATAAAGATGATTTAGTTCGAAATAAGAAGACCGTTCAAAATATCTATGATAATGATTATAGGTTCCCCCCTCCTCCTCAAAAACCAACCCTTACTGCAGTACCCGGAGATAATGAGGTTACATTATATTGGGATTTTATCGCAGAGCAAAGTGTAGATCCAATTACCAAAAAAATGGATTTCCAGGGTTATAAACTATATAGAGCTAGCGAACCAGAGTTCAATGATGTCTTTTCTATTACAAATGGATTGGGAAATAGTGAAGGATACATACCAATTGCACAATTTGATAAAAATGATGATATAGAAGGCTTTTTCTTTCCTAGCAATGAACTTTTTCAACAAGCACAAGGTTACTCCTACTTTTTAGGAGAGAATTCAGGCATTCAACATAAATACATTGATACGGATGTTGTAAATGGTAAAAAATACTTCTATGCATTGGTAGCATATGATGAGGGAGATAGTGAAATAGATATTTTCCCCTCTGAAAATACAAAATTTATAAGTGAATTATCTGATGGTTCAGTTATTCTTGATAAAAATACAGCTATAGCAATTCCAAAAGTTAAAGCTCCTGGGTTCATGTTGTATGATGATATTCCTATTGAAATTGGGTCAAATAACCTAAATACTGGAAACCTTTCAATTAATATTGTCGATCCAAAACAAATGGAAAATCAGTCATATAAAATAACTTTCCAAGATATGTCATCTGATGAAATCGACAACGACTTAAACGGTCTGTTTGACAATGATGATTTACATGAAAAATCAAAAATTACCACATATTATAATGTCCAAACTCTAAATGAAATTGAAATTGAATTAGTGTCGAATGATACATTAGTTACTAATATTGGTTACAAAAACATTATTACAGAAAGTTTTGATCTATATGATGAAAGTAAAAATCTTGTCTCAAAAGAACAATATAGACTAGATAATGTTAATGGCAAAATTTTTGGAAGTTATGGAGGTTCCCTAGGTGAAAATAAATATAAAGCTAAATTTAATTATTACCCGATTTTGAATAGTCCATACATTCAAAATACGCCTTGGCAAGATCAATCTACGAACCCAAATGCAGGAATTGTACTAGATACAGAAACATTTCATGGCATCCAAGTCGAGTTTCAAAATGATTGGGGAATTAATGACATGGTGCTTGATTCATACTGGAGTACAACAAATGATCAACAAACTTGGGAAAAAAACTCTTCTGAAGATACATATTTTCACTCATTTTCGAGTACTAGCCTTTTTGGTAATAGTTTAAATCCAACAAAATTTGCAAATGATTACATATTAGTTTTTAGTGATTCAATCGGATTTGGCAAATCTTACGACTTAATGCAGTTTGCTATTTCTCAGGGTCAGGCATTTTCATTTTCTGATAATAGTAAAACAAATTTTAAAGTCTTTAACAATTTTGGTGAGGAAATATCTTATGTTTTTTATGATGAACATATCATTTCTGGTTCTGGAAGAGGTGGAATAATTGATCCTCAAGATATTATTTATTTTTTCGAACACGATGAAGTTGACAGCAATATTTTTACTTGGACTTTAACATTTTCTTTAAGACAAAACCATTCCGATTCCACAATTTTAGATTTTGGTGATAATGATTCCCTAATTATTAAAAATACAAAACCATTTCGTAAGGGAGATATTTTTACATTTGAAACATTTGCTCCAGAAATTAATCAGATAAATATTGATACACAAAATATCAGCAAAATTCGTGTAGTTCCAAACCCCTACTTTTCTGCGCACGCCTTTGAATCACCTCTTGCTCCCGGTATTACTAGCGGACGCGGTGATAGAAGAATTATTTTTACAAATGTGCCCAATGATGGGGTTATATCTATTTTCACCGTGAGGGGCCAGCATGTGATTAATTTAGATCATGAAGGTGACATTATGAATGGTACAGTTGAATGGAATCTCAAGTCTAAAGAAAATTTAGACATTAGTTATGGGGTTTATTTTTTCGTTATGGAGTCAAAAACGTTTAAATCACAATCTGGGAAATTTGCCATAATAAAATGATTAAAAATTTAATTTTTATACTCTTCTCTTTATCATTAACTCTTTCTCAGGATAAAATTGGAACAAGTGCTGCAAATTTTATGGGCATTCCGATGGGGTCTAGAGCAACAGCATTGGGCGGCGCTTTTACAAGTATTAGCTCAGATCCTTCTTCAGTTTTTTATAACCCTGCATCTATTTCTAGAGGCGGGAACAATAAACTAACATTGAATAATACAAACTGGTTTCTTGATAGTAAAATTCTATTCATCTCTGGAAACTATCGCGTAAATAAAAATATCAGCGTAGGATCTTTTCTGATTAATTTGGATTATGGTGATGAGGAAATTACTGATTTCAATAACCAAGAAGGCAATGGGACATATTGGTCAGCAAATGACCTGGCATTTGGGAATGCAGTGTCTTTCAATCTAACAAATGAATTTTCAATAGGAACTACTGTTAAATATATTAATCAAAGGATTCATAACGAGAGTGCTAATTCAGTAGCTACTGACATAGGTATATACTACCTATCAGAGTTAAAGAAGTTTAGTATGGGGTTCAGCATTTCTAATTTTGGCCTAAATATGATACTTGATGGGAAAGATTTATACAACCGTATAGACTTAGATCCTGAAGATGGAGGAAATAACGAAACCATCGTTGCAAAAATCAAAACTGAAAGTTGGCCACTGCCTTTATTTTTAAGACTTGGGATATCTAAACAATTTCAGATTGGGAAAAATTTCTTCTTGCTCTCATCTTCAGATTATATTATTCCAAGTGATGATGCTGAGATAATTTGTTCTGGCATCGAGATTAATATGAAAGAAAGTATTATACTTCGTTTTGGCTATAACTCTACATTGAATAACTATAATGATGAATATTTAACATTTGGCTTTGGTGTAAAAACTACAATAAACAAAATTCCAATTAACATTGACTACTCCTTCCAAAACAGAAACTTACTGGACCAGACCTCTACTTTAGGACTCTCTTTTTCATTTTAAAAATTTAATATTGGTAGTAACTCTACTATGAGTTATTAATGTTTGTATTTATAAATTCAGGAACTATATTCTAGCTTAGTTAATGCAAAAAATTGCAATTAATGTGAATTTTAGAACACAAAATAAGGAGAAATCAATATGAATAAATTGCTATTAACAGCTTTTTTATTTTTATATTCATTTTCTTACTCAGTCAATGTGACATTCCACGTAAACAGTTCTACTGTGCAAGGTATCGTTGACTCAACCTCAGGAGTGGACCTAAGAGGTACTGTCACTCAGTGGGGTCCTGGTACGAATCTGGTCAGCGATGGTGGAGACTATTGGTCTCTGACTATTGCTCTAGAACCTGGTGACTATGAATATAAATATGGAGGCCAAATTTTAAATCTTGACGGTACGATAACTGATAATTGGGAAAATGACCTTCCGGGTGCAAACTATCAAGGCGGTAACAGGACTCTTACTGTAGGTAGCTCTGACATGGTAGTTGATCTTGACTACCTTGGAAGTGGGCCAGATGGTTCTGGTTCTTATACCTCAACTGATGCTATTGATGTACTTTTTAGAGTTAATATGAGTGAACACCCTGATTTTAATCCAGAGACTCAGTCTGTCTATGTTGCTGGAAATTTTCAAGGATGGGATCCCGGATCCTCTATGTTAACTAGAGAAGGCACCTCCGATTATTGGAGTATAGCTTTACCAGTTGAAGGCGGAGTAGATCATGAATACAAATTCACTTTAGGTGCTTGGGGTACAGATGAATCAAATAATAGAGGACCAATTAATGTAAGTCAAGATACCACTATACAGTGGGTATATTGGAATGACCAAGGTCCTTTACCTTTTTCACCTACTGGAACTTTAGCTTCATTCACTTTTAGTACTTCTGTAGCAAATGCCATTGCAGGCAATGGTTTTGCTCTAGGCGATACACTCTTGGTTAAATATGGTTATGGTGGTACACAGACTGCAGCCATGGAAGACACGTTAGTTAACGCTTTAGGGAATGTTTATAGTGTTGCTATCGCTGACTTCCCATTTAATGCAGACCTAGGTCTATATTACCAATACTACAGAGTAAAAAATGGGGTACAATACAGAGAAACCTATTTTAATTTTTCCTATAACGGTGATGATCAACCACTCGCAGAACGTCGTTTCACTGCTCTATCTGGAGCAACCAACGGCGGTACTGCTGATGTGAATGATAACGCCTCATCAACTGTTGATGATAGAAGGCAACCAACATTTAGGAATACTGATCCGATTGGTCAAGCAATGACTGTGACTTATACAGTTGATGTCAGACCTGCTTATTATCAAATCATGAGCGGCGATACTTTGAATGACATTCAAGGTGATATAAACATCACAGACGCATCAGAGATATTAACAAGAGGTATTTCTATGAATGGTCCTGCTACTGGCGATTGGGTAACATGGGGAGCTACTTTAGATGGAACAGCAGCAAACAAAATGCATGATGATGGTACAAATGGTGACGCTGTTGCTGGAGATTCTGTCTACACAGTTCAATTTGCTTATGAAGCAACCCAGACCATAGGCCAGGAGTTTAAATTTGGTATTGGTGGAGGTGACAACGAATCTGGATATGGATTAAATCATATCGAGAATATTGATCTGACTTCTGGTACTGTTGCAAGTTATTGGGGATCAATTAATCCTAATAAATATGATGCATGGAATTATGATACGAATATGCCGACACTTTCGATAGACGAAATTCATACGAGTTTAACACCTCGCCACTTTGCATTGAGCGATAACTATCCAAATCCATTCAACCCAGTTACGTCTTTTTCATTTGCTTTGCCTCATGGAACTGAAGTTTCTGTTAATATTTATAATGTTGTAGGGAAAAAAGTTGCTACATTATATAATGGATATGCAAAACCTGGAAATTATAAAGTTACATGGAATGGTAAAGATATAAATGGTATGAATTTACCAAGTGGTCTTTATATTTATGAACTTAATGCAGGTGCTCATTTTAAACAGACAAAAAAGATGACTTTAATTAAATAATTTTTTAATAACTGTTCATTAAATGAAAAGGGGAGCATATGCTCCCCTTTTTTATTTTCTGATATTTTATAAATACTCAATTAGTATGATACATCCTTAAATTAAAATCAGGTTAATGAGAGAAAAAATAGCAAACTATATTTATGATGAAACTATCCCATTTATTTTTTTGGGGATGGACCATATCATTTCAATTATAATATTTTTAATGCTTTCCTTAGCAATTCCATATCTTGCAAAGAAGCACCTTAACGAAAAACAACAACATATTTTAGGCTCGGTTATTGGTGGGTTTATACTATTAGGATATTTGAGCTGGGTAATACTAGAGATAGTTGCTGGAACTTTTAGTTTAAAACTTCATCTTCCATTCCATCTATGTCGGACTGCAAATATTTTAATGTTCATTGTATTAGTATTCAGAAGTCACCTAGCCTATGAAATAGTATTTTTTTGGGGGTTAACAGTAATACATGCTGTAATTACTCCAGACATAACTCAGGGCTTTCCTCATTACCATTTTATACGCTACTGGCTAACGCACCAGATGATGATAATTGGAATTATTTATGCAACCTTCGTTTATGATATTAGACCACATCAGAAAAGTATTTACGTGTCATTTATTGCTCTTCTACTTTTTTTCTTGATCACCATACCGGTAAACATAATCCTGGAAGCTAATTATTTCTGGATATGTGGGAAACCTCCAGTCGGTACTATTCTAGATTACTTTGGCCCTTGGCCCTGGTACTTAGTAGTCGCAACAATATTAGCCTTAATCCATTTTTACTTTTTTTATTATTTAATTAATTACATATCATCCAAAATCTCAAATTAAGGAACTTATTATGAAATCATTTCATAAAGAGCTATGGTTTAAAATCCCTGATCGAATGGATTTTATTAATATCACACATGAAGTTGAACAAACACTTACTGAAAGTGGTATTTCTGAGGGCCTATGCCTCGTTAATGCAATGCATATAACAGCATCGGTCTTTATTAATGATGATGAGCAAGGACTACATCGTGACTACAAATCTTGGCTAGAAAAACTAGCACCTCATGAACCTCTATCAAGATATGATCACAACCTAACAGGAGAAGATAATGGTGATGCACATCATAAACGTCAGATAATGGGCAGAGAGGTTGTTATCGCAATAACAAAAGGAAAACTCCATTTTGGGACTTGGGAACAAATCTTTTACGGTGAGTTTGATGGTAAAAGAGAAAAAAGAGTTTTAGTAAAAATCATAGGCGATTAAAAGATTTGATTGATCAATACAAATACACTTGGAAGATGATAAAACCGCTGATTCCAATAATTTTCTTAGCACTGTGGGTTATATTATTTGAAAATAAGATATGGCCAGACTGGGAGAATGAAGTACCTGTTAAAATTTTTTCTAAAGGAGAATTACAATGGGAATTTGATATGGATTCAGAATTAGCTAAAGAAAATTACCGTTTTGAATTCATTCAACTTTCTGGCAAAGCTCATAAAGCTATAGACGATACACTTATCATTGATAAAACTGTTTATTGTAAAATGGAAAGTTTAAACGACACAACTTTAAACGAATTGTTTGGTAAGTCTGTTACATTAAAAGGAAGAGTACTCGGATATAATAGAACTTCTAAAAAACTAAGATTAGATAAATGTTTTATCCTGCAATCACCAGGTACTTGAGTCATTTCCTTTTAAAGAAAATGCTCTAGAAATATTAAAACCTAAATACAACGTACTCGTTGAAGGATTACCATTGGCTTTTTCAATAAAAGTAAACTCATAGGGTCCTTGGGCATTAGATATCATTACCTGAAAAACATGACCACCTGTTTCATAATCAAAACCTATGGCAAAACTATTTTTATAATTACTTTCTCTTTTATCTAATGGGATGAAATAGTCTCCATTAACTGAAAACCTACTAGTAAGTTTATACCTACCAGCAAATCCAAAAGATGCTAGCTGGTGTTCCTCATTTTCTGTTAAAACAAGATTCCTATGTATAATTGTTGGCATAACCTGGAAAGAGAATTTTTGATTAAACTTTCTGCCTATAATAAACTGATTAACATAAAGTAATCGATTTGAAAAATTGTCTTTTAGCGCAGGTGTTAGTTCAGATTTACGACTGGTTTTAATTCCAATATCACTATATAAAATAATAGAAATAGGCATACTTCTACTACCCTTAGACTGCCTAAGCAATTTAGCCTTCAAAAAAATATCATATATTTTATCAAAACTACTTCTTCCAACACCTGCAGCAATCAGTTCATTGAACCCATAACTAAAATCATAACGTATTACTGCATAATCAGTACCAAAAAGGTCATAGAAACCATTCTCAATTGAACCAAACCGGTGTTGAATCATGAACTGTAAAATTTTTGGCTTAGGGATTTCTAATGACTGAGCGTTAGCGACCCTAGTGCTTTTGAATGCTGATTCCACATATTCAAATTGGCCTTCACCCTCATTTAGGATATCAAGCAAATCATTTTGCCCAAGAAGAAAAGAAAATAAAATTATTATAAATAGTTTTTTCATTTTTTGTTCAACTTTACTTTCACATTTACCTTAATTACTTCTGCAATATTTTCTCTAACGATCTTTGGTACTTTAACTTGGTAATCTACTAGCTTGACACTAAAGGTACTCTCACCATGAATAATACCAGAAGAAACCCAAATCTTTCCTGACTGTTTTATTTTATTTTTAATTCCATGAATTGTTAGATCACCTTCAATAAAAATTTTTAACGAGTCTTCCGATAATTTTATATCATCCCAGTCAGTAATTTCACCTTTAAAAATAGCTTTTGGGTATATATCTGACTCTAGATAGCTCTCGTTAAAATGTTCCTGCATCAGAGCATTTTTAAAAGTAAATGCTTTTATAGGTACTTGAAATGCAAATTGCCCATTCTCTTTATTAAGAACACACGAAACTTGATTATTAATTGCCTTAATATCTTCAATCGGCGTTGAAGAGAAAAAATCTATATTTCCAGATCGAGTCATGTAAAGATCTTTTGAAAAAGCAAAAGAGAATAAAATACTTATGTAAATTATTAATTTGAGATTTATCTGCATAACTGCTCTGAAAAATTTTGAATTATAGCTATATCTTGCTGAGATAATTTCTCAGACCCCAAAGGCATAAAANGAGGATTAGAAATATCAAGATTAATTCTCGCAATTACATTGCCTTCCATTATTGCGGCGATGGACCCTTCAAAGCTACTATAATCGGAATGACAGCCTACACAATTATTTAATAATATTGGAGCAACCGACTCTTCATAAAATATTTGTAGTTCTTCGCAATCGTAGGTGATATAATCAGATTCAATATTACTTTCACAGCTCATAATGAGCACAAAAAATAAATAAATTATTATTTTCATATGTTTATCAGTTATTTATTTAATTTTGTTCTATACAAACGTAAACAATAAACAAGACAATGACCATAATAGTCAATGACAAAGAATAAAATAACACTAATTACGATTTCACTTCTATTTTTTATTGCTTTTTTTGGGACTGTCTTTTTCACCTATAATAAGCCTCATAAAGATTTTAGTGGTGCTCAGGCTGATATTACGTTAGAGGCTGCGGAGCTCTATGAACACTATCAGAATAATTTATCTGATGCTAATTTGAAGTTCTTAGATAAAGTTTTACTGGTTAATGGACCAGTGACGGAACTCAATTCCAACTTAGTTATTATTGGAGGTAATGTAGTTTGTTCTCTTGACTCCTCATATGTTCTTGATACTGGTATTAAATTAGATGATAAAATCTTTGTTAAAGGTCGATGCATTGGGTATGATGACCTTTTTGAAGAAGTTAGGATTGACCACTGTTTTATTATGCAAAACTAATCGTTTTAGTTTTTTTTACCCACTCTCTTAAGCTAGTCATCTTTTCAATATTGATATTATAAACACCAAACGCCTCTTCTACTTTTCCATAAATGATGAATAATGTTTCCCAATGAACAATATCACCAAATTCAGAGTAAACTTTGGGAAACAAAATACATTCATACATATCAGTCTCGTCTTCTAAAGTTAAAAACTGCATCGACTCATTGCGATTTGTCTGGGCCTCTTTTCGAGTAATATAAACACCTAAGAGATAAATGCTCTGTCCTAATTTTTTATGGATATCTTTTGCAAAACTAATACGTTTACTAACCACTGGTCGATATGGCTCTAGAGGATGGGCACTAACAGGATACCCAAAAGTATCAACCTCTAATCGATAAATCTCATCTACTGTAAGATCTTTTGTGATAGGCCCGTGATGTAATGGCTGATTATTATTTTTGCTATTTAAATAAAACTCAGCGACTATATATGCAATTTGTCTATGGCTAATTTCATAGCATAAATATTTAAAGCACTGTGCATTTGTTAATGCCATGGCATCAGACAAATCCATTTTCACTCTAAATAAAAAATCTTCTAAAGATTGAAAAGTTCCAGATTTTCTATTATCTAATATTGTTTTCACTATACTCTTTTTCAGCCCCTTAATACTCATGAGCCCCATTGTAATTTGATTTTTTTCACCAACCCACTCATATTTACTTTTATTGATATCCGGCGTTTTGATTGTTATTCCAAATCGCTTTGCCTCACTCATATAGGCATATGAAGAATAATATCCTCCCTGGTTTGATATTACTGAAGCAATAAATTCTGCAGTAAAATGTGTTTTAAGGTATGCACAAGTAAAAGAAAGCATAGTATAAGAAGCAGAATGAGGCTTGCAGAATGAAAAACCCTTGAAAGAAGATATCATTTGCCAAATTTGATCAA
>NHHC02000043.1 GCA_002169935.2 Candidatus Pelagibacter sp. TMED153
AGAAGCTAAGAAGGAAGAACCTAAAGCAGAAGCTAAGAAGGAAGAACCTAAAGCAGAAGCTAAGAAGGAAGAACCTAAAGCTTAATTAGGAGATAGCATCTATGTTTGAAGTAAAAATTTTTACTTTGTATCCTGACCTATACCCTGGACCACTTAATACTGGGATTTATAAAAAAGCTCAGGAAGAAAAGATTTGGAATTTAAAAGTGATAAATATTAGGGATTATGCAACTGATAAGCATAGTTCAGTTGATGGGACTCCTTTTGGTGGGGGCAGTGGAATGTTATTAAGACCAGATGTTGTAGCTTCAGCATTAGATTCAAATCTAGAAAGTAAAGAATCCACGATTTATTTATCTCCTAAAGGAAAAAAATTTGATCAAAGAAATGCAAGAAAATTTAGTAAAGGAAAAAAATTAAATTTGTTATGCGGGCATTTTGAAGGAATTGATCAAAGAATTTTAGAAACACGAAATATTGAAGAATATAGTATTGGTGACTTTATATTATCCGGAGGAGAAACAGCTTCATTTGTTTTAATTGATTCTGTTATACGATTATTACCTGGTGTACTTGGAAATGATAATTCAACAAAAGAAGAAAGTTTTGAAAATGATCTTTTAGAATACCCTCAATATACAAAACCTCAAAATTGGGAAGGAAAAAGCCCTCCAGAAGTACTTTTATCAGGAGATCATGCTAAAATTAAAGACTGGCGTTTATTCCAATCAGAGGCTATAACACGTCGCCAGAGGCCAGATCTTTGGAAAAAATATTTAGATAAAAAAAATGAAAAACATTGAAGATATAAATAAAGAAGCAATTAAAAAAATAGTTGCAAATAAAAAAATAACGGATTTTTCTCCAGGTGATACAATAAAAGTAGGAGTAAAAATAGTAGAAGGAAAAAGAGAGCGGATTCAATATTTTGAAGGTGTTTGTATAGCCAAAAAAAATAGAGACTTAAACTCTTCTTTTACAGTCAGAAAAATATCATTCGGAGAAGGCGTTGAAAGAACTTTTGCACTATACAGTCCAAATGTAGATTCGATTAAAGTTGTTAGATCAGGAAAGGTTAGAAGAGCTAAACTTTATTATTTAAGAGGTAGAAAGGGTAAATCAGCTAGAATTGCTGAAAGAATAAAGAAAAAAATTGGAATAGATATATCTGCTAAATCCACTGAGCCTGTAAAAAAAGTGGTATCACCCAATAAAGAGGAAGTAAAAGTAGAAGAAAAAGAAGATATTTCTGCTGTTCAAAAAAAAACAGAAACAAAAACTAACGAAAAAAAATAATTAATTTTGAATGTCAAAAACTCTATATGATAAAATATGGGAAGATCACCTTGTTCATAAACAATCTGATGGAACTTCATTAATTTACGTTGATAGACATTTAGTTCATGAAGTTACAAGCCCACAAGCTTTTGAGGGGTTAAGAGTTCAAAAAAGAAAAGTAAGAAGGCCGGAACTAACATTGGCTGTACCAGATCATAATGTTCCAACTACTGATAGATCTAAAGGTATTGATGACGAAGAATCTAAAATTCAAGTAGATACATTAAGGAGCAATTGTAAAGAATTCGGAGTAGAACTTTTTGATGTTAATGATAAAAGACAAGGAATAGTTCATATTATTGGACCTGAGCAAGGATTCACCCAACCAGGTACAGTTATAGTCTGTGGAGATAGCCATACTGCAACACACGGTGCGTTTGGAGCTTTAGCTTTCGGAATTGGTACTTCAGAGGTAGAACATGTGCTAGCAACTCAAACTTTAATTCAAAAGAAATCCAAAAATTTAAGGATAAATGTTAACGGAACATTACCTAAGGGCGTTACTGCTAAAGATGTTATTTTAAAAATTATTGGAACAATCGGAACTGCCGGGGGCACAGGTTATGTTATTGAATTTTCTGGAGAAGTAATAAGAAATCTAAGCATGGAAGAAAGAATGACAATTTGTAATATGACTATAGAGGCAGGAGCAAGAGCAGGATTAATCGCTCCTGATGAAAAGACTTTTGATTATTTAAAAAACAAAGAAATGTCTCCAAAAGGTGAAAATTGGGATAAAGCAATAAAATTTTGGAAATTTTTATATTCGGACAAAAATTGTAAATTTGATAAAGAAATTAATATTAATGGGAGAGAAATTGAACCATTGGTAACGTGGGGTACCTCACCTCAAGACGTATCACCTGTAACTGGAGTTGTACCTGATCCTAATAAAGAAACTAATGAAGATAGAAAAATGGCTATGCAAAGATCTTTAGAATATATGGGTTTAAAGCCAAACACTAAAATATCTGATATAAAAATAGACAAGATATTTATTGGCAGTTGTACAAATGGAAGAATAGAAGATTTGAGATTAGCCGCTGATCTTTTAAAAGGAAAAAAGATTGCTAATACTGTAAGTGCAATGGTTGTGCCAGGATCGGGTTTAGTAAAAGCTCAAGCAGAGCAAGAAGGCCTACATAAAATATTTATTGAAGCAGGATTTGAATGGAGAGAACCTGGTTGTTCAATGTGTTTAGGGATGAACCCAGACCAATTAAAACCGAAAGAAAGATGTGCATCAACATCAAATAGAAATTTTGAAGGAAGACAAGGTAGAGGAGGCAGAACTCATTTAGTCAGCCCAGGTATGGCGATAGCAGCTGCAATTAAAGGTCATCTTTCAGATGTTAGGGAATTAGAATAATGGAAAAATTTTTTAAATTAAAAAGCATACCTTCTTATTTATCGTTACAAAATATCGATACAGATATGATAATTCCTAAACAATTCTTAAAGACAATTAAAAGAACTGGTTTAGGAAAAAGTTTGTTTTACGAAATGCGTTATGATGAAAATGGAAAAGTTATAAATGAATTTATATTAAATAAAGAACCGTATAATAAATCTAAAATTTTATTAGCAGGTAAAAATTTTGGTTGTGGTTCCTCAAGAGAGCATGCTCCTTGGGCATTATCAGATTTTGGCATTAAGAGTATTATAAGTTCTAGTTTTGCAGATATATTTTATAATAATTGTTTTAAAAATGGTATTTTACCAATAATTATTAGCGAAGAAAAAGTTTTAGAATTATCTAATTATTCAAAAAGAAAAGAAGAAATAGAAATAAATTTAGAACAACAACAAATTTATTTTGGAAATAAAGTGATTAAATTTGAGATAGATGAATTTAAAAAAAAATGCTTGATAGAAGGTTTAGATGATATTGATTTATCTATGAAAAAAATAGAACAAATTAATAGTTATGAGAGAATGATTAATTCCAACAAACCCTGGATTTTAAGAAATGGTTAAACCTAAAAGCAGAAAAATTTTACTATTACCAGGAGATGGTATTGGACCAGAAGTTGTTAGTGAGGTTAAAAAAATACTAGAATGGTTCAATAAAAACAAATCTTTAGATTTTAGTTTTGAAGAGGAGCTAATTGGTGGAGCATCAATCGACGCTAATAAAATTCCGATAACTGACGAAGTTTTTTTTAAGTCTTTGGAGTCAGATGCTGTAATCCTGGGAGCTTGCGGTGGCCCAAAGTGGGATAATTTAGAGTTTTCTAAAAAGCCAGAAAGAGCGCTTTTAAAACTTAGAAAAGAACTAAAACTATTTGCAAATCTAAGACCAGCGATTTGTTTCAGACAATTAGTAGATTCATCTACTTTAAAACCAGAAATAGTATCAGGTTTAGATATTATGATCGTTAGAGAATTGACAGGAGGAATATATTTTGGTGAGCCAAGAGGAATCGAGCCTATAGAAAACAATCAACGAAGAGGTATAAATACACACTCTTATACCACAGGTGAAATACAAAGAATTGCCAGAGTTGCTTTTGATTTAGCAAAAAAAAGAAAAAATAAAGTAACTTCTTGTGAAAAGTCTAATGTGATGGAAGCCGGGGTTTTATGGAGAGAAGAGGTCCAAGCATTAAAAGATAAAGAATATAAAAAAATAGAACTCAACCATATGTTGGCAGATAATTGTGCTATGCAACTTTTAAGAAATCCAAAGCAATTTGACGTTATACTTGCAGACAATCTATTCGGGGACATGTTATCAGATGAGGCGGCAATGTTAACAGGATCCTTAGGTTTATTACCTTCAGCTTCTCTAGGAGCAAAAGATAAAAATGGAAAAATTAGGTCTCTCTACGAACCGGTCCACGGTTCTGCCCCAGACATTACTGGAAAAAATATTGCTAATCCTATTGCAACAATATTGAGCTTATCTATGGCTTTAAAATATTCTCTAGATCTTGATAAAGAAGCAGATTTATTGGATGAAGCAGTTCAAAAGGTATTAGATGATGGTTTAAGAACAAAAGATATAATGTCAGATGGTAAAAAAGAAGTTACCACCACTGATATGGGTGATGCAATTATCTCGAAATTGAAATAAAATAATCAAGAAATGAATTTTGCAATAATCGGTGCTACAGGCAACGTAGGTAGAAAAACAATAGAGGTATTAGAAAAATCAAAACTAGAAATTGATAATCTTTTTCTAGTCGCATCACAAAAAAGCGCTGGGCAAAAATTAGTTTTTAAAAAAAAAGAAATAGTTGTTGAACTATTAGAAAAGTACGATTTCTCAAAAGCAGGAATTACAATTTTTGCAGCTGGAAGTGAAATTGCAAAAAAATGGGCTTCTCAAGCTTCAAAAAAAACTATCGTTATAGATAATTCAAAATATTTCAGAATGAACAAAGATGTTCCTTTGGTAGTTGCAGAGGTTAATCCAGGTGATTTAAAAGCTCACAAAAATATTATAGCAAATCCTAACTGTTCGACGATACAATTAATGCTTCCTATGAAACCTCTTCACGATAAGTATAGAATTAAAAGAGCAGTAGTTTCTACTTATCAAGCAGTTTCTGGAGCAGGAAAAGCATCCGAAGACGAATTGTTTGCTCAAACTAAAGATTATTTGAAAGGTAAAGAAATTAAAGTTCAAAATTTTACAAAACAAATAGCATTCAATTTAATTCCTCACATAGACTCCTTTGTCGAGGATGGATATACGAAAGAAGAATGGAAAATGGAAAATGAGACAAAAAAAATTTTGGATAAAAAAATAGGCTTAACTGCAACTTGTGTAAGAGTTCCGGTAAAAACATCTCACTCTGAGTCAGTAAACTTAGAATTTGAAAAAGATTATGATTTAGAAATTGTAAAAAAAATATTAACGAACGCTCCAGGATGTAAAGTTGTTGATGAAAATAAAGATGGAGGATATATAACACCTTTAGAGGCAGAAGGAGATTATTCGACTTTCATCTCTAGAATAAGAAAAGATCACTCTAACAAAAAAGCATTAAACATGTGGGTAGTTTCAGACAATTTATTAAAAGGGGCGGCTTTAAACACAGTTCAAATAGCAGAGTGTTTAATGAAGAAAAAGTAAAAAGTTTAGTTTATAAATAAGTTATGCAGCATAATAAAAATCCTTTGAGCCCACATTTACAAATCTACAAGTGGCAGATTTCATCTCTACTTTCTATTACTCATAGAATAGTAGGGATGATTAATATTTTAGCTATTACATTAATTTGTTTTTGGTCATTATCTTTACTGTTAGGAGAAAATAGTTACGAAATAACAGAGATTTTTTTGAAATCTTTTTTTGGAAAATTTATAGCAGTCAGTCTTTGTTGGACTTTTAGTTTTCACATTCTAAACGAGATTAGACATCTAACATGGGACATAGGATATGGTTTTGATTTAAAAATTTCAAAGATTACAGGAGTTTTGGCTTTAGTTGGATCATTTGTGCTTACAATTTTATTTTATCTAGCAGGAATTTTTTTTTATTAATATGCATGTTTCTACAAAAAAATGGTTATTTACAAAAATAAGTTCCCTCATACTTATTCCTTTAATGATTTGGTTCATTGTAAATTTCGTTTCTATTTATGAGAATGATTATCAAACAGTAGTTCTTTTCTTTACTCAACAGCCAACAAAAATTTTGTTTTCAGTATTCATTGTAGTGGCTTTCTTTTTTTCATCTTTAACAATAAGTGAGATATTTGAGGATTATATTAAAGATCAAAAAATCAAAAATGTCGCAAATAAATTATTGAATATATTTGCTATAATTATGCCTTTAATAACTATTACAGGGATATATAATTTATCTTAATGAGTGAATATAAAATTATAGATCATGAATATGATGTTGTTGTTTTAGGAGCAGGAGGTTCTGGTCTTAGAGCGGCAGTTGGTCTATCTGAAGCTGGATTAAAAACAGCCTGTATTTCAAAAGTCTTTCCAACTAGAAGCCACACATCCGCAGCTCAGGGAGGTATTTCGGCAGCACTTGGAAACATGGGAGAAGATGATTGGAGATGGCACATGTACGATACAGTTAAAGGTTCTGATTGGTTAGGTGATCAGGATGCTATAGAATACTTGTGTAAAGAGGCTCCAAGAGCAGTTGTGGAATTAGAAAGATACGGTGTTCCATTTAGTAGGACAGATGATGGTAAAATTTATCAAAGGCCTTTTGGTGGCATGACAAAAAATTATGGTAACGGAACTGCACAAAGAACATGTGCTGCAGCTGACAGAACTGGCCATGCAATTCTACACACTCTTTATGGTCAGGCATTAAAACATAATACAGAATTTTTTATTGAATATTTTGCACTTGACTTAATTATGAAAAATGGTGAGTGCAAAGGAGTTATAGCTTGGAACTTAACAGATGGTACTATTCATAGATTTAGATCCCACATTACAATAGTTGCAACAGGTGGTTATGGAAAAGTTTATTATTCAGCTACCTCAGCACATACCTGTACAGGAGATGGTAATGCAATGGTATTAAGAGCTGGACTACCATTACAAGATATGGAGTTTGTACAATTCCATCCAACAGGTATTTACGGAGTAGGATGTTTAATAACTGAAGGCGCTAGAGGGGAAGGAGGATTCTTGGTAAACGGTAAAGGTGAAAGATTTATGGAACGTTACGCACCAAACGCAAAGGATTTAGCATCTAGAGACGTAGTAAGCAGATCAATGGAAATGGAAATTAATGAAGGTAGAGGTGCAGGTAAAGATAAAGATCATATTAATTTACATTTAGATCATTTAGATAAAGAAGTTTTAGAAGAAAGACTTCCAGGAATAACAGAGGCTGCAAAAACTTTTGCAAATGTTAATATAAATAAACAACCAATTCCAGTGGTGCCAACCGTTCACTATAACATGGGTGGTATACCAACAAACTACAAAGCTGAGGTTTTAACTTTAAATGGTTCAGAAAAAACAGTGCCCGGATTAATGGCAATAGGCGAAGCAGCTTGCGTATCAGTTCATGGAGCGAATAGATTAGGATCTAATTCATTAATTGATCTCGTAGTATTTGGAAGAGCAGCTGCTAAAAGAGCAGCGGAACTTGTTAAACCAGGTATGGCACATGAAGAAGTTTCTAGTTCAGAAACAGATAAATGTTTAGATAGATTTGATAAAATTAGAAATTCGTCAGGCTCTACTAAAACAGCAGAATTAAGATTAAATATGCAAAAAACTATGCAATCAAAATGTGCCGTATTCAGAACTGAAAAAACATTAAAAGAGGGAGTTGACCAAATAAGAAAGCCTTATGAAGGTATGGAAGATATTTCAGTTAAAGATAAATCTCTTCTTTTCAACACAGAATTAGTTGAAACTTTAGAATTTGATAATCTAATTAGACAAGCTTTGACTACTATGGACTCAGCTTACAGCAGAAAAGAAAGCCGAGGTGCTCACGCTAGGGAGGACTACAGCAAAAGAGACGATAAAAATTTTATGAAACATACTTTAGCTTGGCAAAGTGATAAAAAAGTAGAAATAAAATATAGAGATGTTCACTCAAGAACACTTACAAACGATGTGCAATACTTCCCCCCAAAGGAGAGAGTTTATTAAAAATGGTTCAATTTAACTTACCTCAAAACTCAAAAATAGAAGTTGGTAAGCAATACAAAGACGAAACAAATTCTGAAAATTTGAAAAAAGTAAATGTTTATAGATGGGATCCATCTAACGGACAAAATCCAAGAGTAGATACTTTTGAAGTTGACATGGACAATTGTGGCCCAAAAGTTTTGGATATTCTATTTAAAATAAAAAATGAAATTGACCCATCACTTACATTTAGAAGATCATGTGCTCATGGAGTTTGTGGTTCTTGTGCGATGAATATTGATGGGGTAAACACTTTGGCATGTATAAAATCTCACACAGACATTAATGGTGATCTTAACATATATCCCCTACCACATTTAAAAGTAGTTAAAGATTTGATTGGAGATTTGAGCACTCTTTATAAACAGTATGAATCCATTAAACCATGGTTACAAACTGAACAAACAGGAAAAGAAAAAGAAGAATTACGACAATCTCAAAAAGATAGAGAAAAGCTAGATGGATACTACGAGTGTATACTTTGTGCATGTTGTTCAACAGCGTGTCCTAGTTATTGGTGGAACGGAGATAAGTATTTGGGACCAGCTGTTTTATTGCAAGCTTACCGATGGATCAATGACAGTAGAGACGGTGATAAAAAAGAGAGATTAAAGAAAGTTGCTGATGAATTAAAATTATACAGATGTCACACGATTATGAATTGTACTAATTCTTGTCCAAAAGGATTAAACCCTGCAAAAGCTATAGGATCTATTAAGAAAATGCTTGCAACAAGCTAAAACCTTATTTATTCAATTACATCATGAAAACTATAGAACACTTTGTGAATGGTAAAAACTTCGGTGGTGAGTCTAAAAGAACAGGAAAAGTTTTTAATCCTGCCACAGGAGAACAAAGCGCAGAAGTGAAGTTGGCAAATATAAACGATGTAAATCAAGCAGTAAAAAGTGCCAAAAAAGTTTTTGAATCTTGGGCTAACACACCTCCACTTCAAAGAGCTAGAGTAATGTTTAAATTTAAAGAATTAATAGAAAAAAATTCAGATGAATTAACAAAAATTATTGTTTCTGAACATGGTAAAGTTTACGAGGATGCAAGAGGTTCACTAACTAGGGGATTAGAAGTAGTTGAATATGCTTGTGGTATACCTCAAATGCTAAAAGGAGAGTTTACGGAGAATGTAGGAACTAATGTAGACAGTTGGTCTGTAAGACAGCCTTTAGGCGTATGCGCTGGTATTACTCCTTTTAATTTTCCTGCTATGGTTCCAATGTGGATGTTTCCAATGGCTATAGCTTGTGGAAATACATTTGTATTAAAACCATCAGAAAAGGATCCATCTTGTGTAATGAAACTAGCAGAACTTTTACAAGACGCAGGTTTACCAGATGGAGTTTTTAACGTTATCAACGGAGATAAAGAAGCTGTTGATGCATTAATAAATCATAAAGATGTAGTAGCTATGAGTTTTGTTGGATCAACTCCAATTGCAAAATATATTTATGAAAATTGTGCAAAAAATGAAAAAAGAGTTCAAGCTTTGGGAGGAGCAAAAAATCATTGTGTAGTAATGCCAGATTGTGATTTGGATCAAGCAGTTAATGGCTTAATGGGAGCAGCCTACGGTTCAGCTGGGGAAAGATGTATGGCACAATCAGTTGCAGTTGCAGTAGGAGGAATTGGAGATAGATTAGTAGAATCTTTGTCTAAAAAAGTTGAAACTTTAAAAGTCGGACCAGGAATGGATAAACAATCTGAAATGGGCCCTCTTGTAACGAAAGAACATTTAGAAAAAGTAAAAAAATTTGTTGATATTGGAGAAAAAGAAGGGGCAAAACTTATNGTAGACGGTAGNGATTTTAAAATACAAGGATANGAAAAAGGATATTATATCGGAGGGTGCTTGTTTGATCATGTAAAAAAANATATGCGCATTTATAAAGAAGAGATNTTTGGACCAGTNCTTTCAGTTGTTAGAGCAAAAGATTTTGATGAAGCCCTNCAATTAGTTAACGATCATGAATTTGGTAACGGAGTCAGCATATTTACTAGAGATGGAGATTCTGGAAGAACATTTTCAAATAAAGCTAAAATTGGAATGGTTGGCGTAAATATACCTATNCCTGTTCCTATGGCTTTCCATAGTTTTGGNGGATGGAAAAGATCCTTGTTNGGCGATCAACACATGCATGGNCCAGAAGGTGTGAGATTTTATACAAAACTAAAAACAATAACNTCAAGATGGCCTTCAGGATTAAGATCTGATCCAGAGTTTATAATGCCAACTATGAAATAATATAAGGAGAAAAATTGAGAAAAAAAATTACTTTGATAGGTGCTGGACAAATAGGTGGAACNTTNGCNCATTTAATTGCTCTAAAAGAATTAGGTGATGTAGTTTTGTTCGATGTTGCAGCTGGTATAGCTAAAGGAAAAGCTTTAGATATTTCTCAATCNTCTCCAGTAAANGGATTCAATATTAATTTATCAGGNACCAATGACTACGAGGATACCANAGATTCNGATGTTGTAATTATTACTGCAGGATTGCCTAGAAAACCTGGCATGACAAGAGATGATTTGNTAGGNAAAAATTTAAATATAATAAAACAAGTTGCTGAAGGAATAAAAAAAACTTCACCCGAAGCGTTTGTTATTTGTATTACTAACCCTTTAGATGTAATCGTTATGGCTTTACAAAAATATTCTGGCCTCCCTAAAAATAAGATTGTTGGAATGGCGGGAATTTTAGACTCATCTAGGTTTATTTATTTTTTATCTAAGGAACTAAAAGTTCCAGTGCAAAAAATAAAATCTTTTGTGCTAGGAGGNCATGGAGATAGNATGGTAGCAATGCTCGGNTCGACATTTGTAGAAGGTAGAAAAATTAGTGATTTAATCAAAGAAGGTAAAATTANAAAAGAAAGACTAGACGCTATTGTAGATAGAACAAAAAAAGGTGGAGCAGAAATAGTTAAATTTTTAGAGAAAGGNTCAGCATTTTATGCNCCAGCAGCTTCAGGGGTGCAAATGGCAGAAAGTTATTTAAATGATCAAAAAAAACAATTACCTTGTGCAGCTTATTTAAACGGTGAATATGGAGTTAAGGATCTTTATGCAGGAGTTCCAGTAATAATTGGTAAAAANGGTGTTGAAAAAATTGTAGAAATTCAATTAACNAATGAAGAAAAAAAGAGTTTTGATAATTCTATAAAATCTGTTCAAGAATTATTTAATGCCGCAAAGAAAATCGACTCATCTCTATAAATCAAATGATTTTATCAAAAAGAATTTTAAACGGTAAATGAGTTTTAGANATTATTGGTTCTCATATCGAAATATTTTACTAAGATCAGTTCAAAAAAAANATTATTTAGCTTTTGTTAGAAAAATTTTTGGAACATTCTATAAGTTTATNGTTAGATCTATTCGTCATAATTTTTCTTCNAGAATAACTAATTTAGATGATTTAGATAAGAAAAAATATTTTGATCTGGATCTAGACAGTTTATTCATTAATTTTAATTGTGACAAAGGCTCATATTGTTTTATGGAAGANAAAAAAATTTNATCTCACAATTACTCNATTTTTTATGAAAAGTATTTTTNACAATTTAAGAAAAAAGAAATTAATATTCTTGAACTTGGTTCTCATGAAGGCAAAGGTATAGCTAGTTTTTATTTTTACTTNCCTCACTCAAATATTATNGGAGCAAATATCAATCCATTCCAAATGAGATTTACGTCTAATCGTATTACAGAGCTGTANACAGATGTTTCTTCCAAAAGAATTCTTTTTAACCTTTCAAATCACTTAAGAGATGATTTTGATATAATTATTGACGATGCTAGTCACAATTTAAGAGATATATTAATTGCTTTCTCCATTCTTTTTAGAAAAATTAAAAAAGGGGGTATTTATGTAATTGAAGACATGGATCAATTTAAAACATTTAAAGAATTAAATCCTTATACAAANGAATTAACGCCNAAAGAANTATTGNATAAAATTAANAATAAAGAAGATTTTCATTCTTCATTTATAGATCAGGAAGAAAAAGAGTATTTNATTGAAAATATAAAAGATATNAAGTTNGAANNAGGATTTATGNAAATAAATAATAATAATGTTTCTGATATAGCTTTTATTTTCAAAAAATAATTATTTTTTTNTTATTATACAAAGAACNTTTTTTCCATGNCTATAATTNAGNAATTTATCAAATAAAATTGTAAATGGAGTAAANAACTTATCCCAAATAAAAATTTTTATTTTTGAGGGATAAATTTCATTTTTNAAAAAAATTTTATTTAAGAAGTATAAAAAATAACCAAAACAATCGATGTAATTTAATGATCTTATCTCACAATNTTTAAGTTTAATTTTTTTAAAAAAATTAACTTTATATCNTCTATGATGACCTATCTCTTTATCAAATTTGGTAAATAATTCATTATGAGCAGGAACTAGAATGATAAGATGTCCATTACATTTTAACTTTTTTAGTGCACTTTTTATTTCTTTTTTNTCNTTNTTTATGTGCTCTAAAACATTCATGTACAAAATTGTATTAAANTTTTTNTTAANTTGNTCTGTNTATTGAGATGTGATTTTTATTTTTGATTTTTTAAATCTTCTTTTAAGCTCTCTAATGTTTTTTTTATCTANTTCAGTTATAGTTATATTTTTAAAATTATCTCTGTAGTTATTTGTAAAACTACCTATACCTGCACCTACTTCCAATATATCTTCTTTTAGATACTTTTTAATTAAAAGATATACGTATTTTCGCCAGATATTGGCANTATCAAACATTTCTAATTCTTTACCTAGATAATCCATTAATTTAATCTAAAAATANATTAAAAATACATATGTCAAAAANNTTAAAAAAAATTTTAATTTTAACTATATTTTTTTTTGTATCATTGTTTATTGGATATGAAAATCCAAATTTAATTGAAACACCAAAAAAATATATCAAATATTTTTTAAAAAAGATAAATTTTTTAGAAAGTTTTGTGGTNCAAAAAGAAGAGATTATAACCANTAATAAGCAAAAATATGAAAAAATTGATGAAAATATTGANTCAATCGAGGGTAACTCTTTTAATTTGTTTTTAAAAAAAGAAATTAATTTCGACGATAGAACAGCTGGTTTCTTTATAGATGATTTAAATAAAAAATTAAAATTTGACGTATTTTTACAAAATGGATTGTTAATCAANGATTCATTTACAAAAGAAATTTANTTGCCCGCTGATATAAGTTTTGAAAAAAANGGTGGAGTAAAATCTGTTTTTGAAATTGATAATAAAAAATTTATTTTAACTTCAAATAAAAAGANNGATTGTAATTATGCNGCTATTTCAGAAATTNAGGCACAAAAAATATATCTGAAAACAAAATGTTTGCCTGATNCTGATAATGTTGATTTTAACGGATTAGGNGGTGCTTTTATAGANAAAGAGGATTACATTTATTTAACTATNGGGGCTCCNGAATGGAACTCTGAAAANATAAGAAATTTGTCACAAAAAAAAGATTATCTTTATGGAAAAATTATAAGATTNAAAAAACAATTAGATATTATANACCAGTCNAATTTAATTAAACCGCAAATTTTTACTTCTGGACATAAAAACCCACAAGGACTTACTTCAATTAAGGANAAAATATTTTCNATAGAACATGGACCACAAGGAGGAGATGAAATTAATTTGATTATGAAAGATAAAAATTATGGNTGGCCAATAGTTTCTTATGGAACAGAATATAATAATGGNAATGGTTTTAAAAAGNATTTAAANAATTATGAAAAACCAAAATTTATTTTTTTACCATCNATTGCACCTTCTGCTTTAAACATATGTCCTANAAATCTTCAAAACTANTATAAAGATGATATTTGCTTAATGTTNTTAAGCCTAANAGGCATGTCNTTATATATAGCTTTAGTTGATAGATCGGGTTTGAATGTAATATCATTAGAAAAATTTGATATTGGTAAAAGATTAAGGCATTTTGGTATAAAAAATAATAAGCTTTTCGAAAAAAATGATTCGTTTTTTATTTCAGCTGANGGNGATGGNATTTATAAATTAAAATTTTCAGATTTTAGATGAACACAAAAATAATTAATTCTTTTTATGTTTTACTTTTATCAATNGTNTCGTTTACNATAAATTATTTNTACGGATCAATTGGTGTTTTACCAATAGATACTTTTGCATTTTTTGATAGTGGTTTTAGACTTAATAATGGAGATTTACCATTTGTAGATTATTGGACAATTAGCGGACCATTTATNGATATACTTCAATCAATTTATTTTTCATTTTTTGGAGTNAGCTGGAAAAGTTATATTTTAAACGGCTCAATAATAAATCTTATTATTACAATAGTAAGTTATTTTTTTTTTAAAAACATTGGATTAAATTCTGANTTTTCTTTTTTTTATGGATTATGTGTAGCTTTTTTGGCAAATCCGTCAATGGGAACACCTTTTCCAGACTATTATTCTGCTTTTTTTTCATTATTTGCGATNGTTAGTTTTTTGTATGGAATAAAAAATGANAAAAAACTATTNTTATTTTTANTACCAATCTTTCTTTGTATCGCTTTTTTTTGNAAACAAACTCCAGCAGCATATATAATAATTTTTTTTCTATTTAACTTTTTGTTTTATTTTCTTATTAATAAAAATTTAAATTTTTTAAAGCCAATTATTTTTGGATCANTAATATCGATTTCTATATTAAGTNTTTTAATATGGTATAATAAGATTGATATTAATTTGATTATTACACANTATTTTTTATATCCCAGAACAATTGGATTAAGTAGATTAAGCGANTTAAATNTAACATTTAATAAAGCTATTTCAACATTTAANTTGATATATGTAGTTTTATTACCTTTAATTTTTATTTTTATTAANAATATTTTTGTTAAAAAAAGATATTTTCAAGAAAAANTTTTTTTTANAAATTTCAACATAATTCTTTTTTCTTTATTATTAATTTTTCATCAATGGTTGACACTTAACTTTATTTTTATTTTTTTTTTAATACCTTATTTATGTGTTGTGNTACAAATAAATTTTGAGAACAAAAAGATTTTATCTATTTTACTGGCTTGTTTTTGTTTAATAGCAACTACAAAATATCATTTAAGATTTAATGAAGGTAGGAAAATGCTTAATTTAGAAAANGTAAATTTAAGTAACTTTCATCNTGGAGAAAATATTTCCTCAAAATTAAAAGGNCTTAAATGGATAACAAGAGATTATGATTNAAANAAAGATCAAGAATTAGAACGATTAGCTCTTTTTAATAATATTTTAAAAAATGAAGAAAAAAANATAATGTTTTTATCNAATTATCAATTCTTCTCAGCAACACTTNATAAGCATTTACATTCTCCTAATCGTTGGTATGGGGGGATAGTAGCACACCCNACAAAAGACAATCCTTTTTACNATGAATATTTGATATTTAATTATAATTTGATTTTAAAAAATAAAATTGAAATCATTGTTATGGATAAAAAATTAGGTAAATATCATTTTGATCTTTTTGGAGAAATAATGAACAAATTTCCTTCAGGTTGNGCAAATATTAACNAATCAAACAAAATGTTAATTACTTACGATATAACAAATTGTCATTACTAAGATTGTAATAATTATTAAAAGTTATTATAAGTAATTTCAAAAATGAATATTCACGAACATCAAGCTAAAGAAATTCTTAAAGATTTTGGAGCACCAGTTTCAACTGGGGTCGTANTTTACTCAAAAAATGAGATTTTANAAAAAATAAANTCTCTTAATTCAAAAGAATTTGTTGTGAAAGCCCAGATACATGCAGGAGGACGAGGAAAGGCNGGAGGAGTTAAACTGGTTAAAAANAAAAATGAGNTGGAGTCTGTCGTNGAAAAAATGTTNGGCAAGGTATTAATTACTCATCAAACAGGACCGGAGGGNAAGGAAGTTAAAAGAATTTATATTGAAGAAGCTTCAAATATTTCAAAAGAACTATATTTATCATGCTTAGTAGATAGAGAAAGTTCTAAGATTGCTTTTATTAGCAGTACCGAAGGGGGGATGGATATAGAGAAAGTAGCATTAGAGACACCTGAAAAAATAATTACGACTAAGATTGATCTAAAAAAAGAAATTTTAGACGATGAGATAGATAAAATAATATCGCCTTTCAAATTAAATGAAAAACAAAAAATTGAAGGAAAAAAATTAGTAAAAGCTTTGTATAATATTTTGATTCAAAAAGATGCAANTTTGATCGAAATAAANCCTCTTATAATAAATAAAAAAGATAATCTATTGTGNTTAGATGCTAAAATGAATTTTGATGATAACGCAATTTTTAGAAGACCAGAAATTTTAAAGTTAAGAGATTTAAATGAGGAAGAGCCTGCAGAAATCGAAGCAAGCAAGCATGATCTTGCTTACATTAAATTAGGTGGCTCAATAGGTTGCATGGTGAATGGAGCTGGATTGGCTATGGCTACAATGGATATTATAAAACTTTATGGAGAGGAGCCTGCTAATTTTTTAGATGTAGGTGGAGGTGCATCAAAAGAAAAAGTATCTGCAGCGTTTAAATTAATTTTAACAGATAAAAATGTAAAAGGAATTTTGATAAATATTTTTGGAGGGATAATGAGATGTGATATTCTTGCGCAAGGAGTTTTAGAAGCCGCAAAAGAAATTAATTTATCAGTTCCACTTGTTGTTCGATTAGCTGGAACTAATTTTAAGGAAGGAAAAAATATATTAGATAAGTCAAATTTAAAAATTTTGTCTGCTTCAGATTTAAATGATGCAGCTAAAAAAATTGTAGAAGCGATAAAATAAAATGTCTATACTAGTAAATAAAGATACAAAGCTAATTTGCCAAGGTTTTACTGGTACACATGGAACTTTTCACTCAGAACAAGCTTTAAAGTATGGAACCCAGCTAGTTGGAGGGGTAACGCCTAAAAAAGGTGGTCAAAAACATTTAGATCTTCCAGTTTTTAATACTGTTCAAGAAGCAAAGGATGAAACATCTGCAAATGCCACAATGATTTATGTTCCTCCAAAGTTTGCCGCTTCAGCTATAGTCGAAGCTATAAATGCAAAAATAGAATTAATCGTTTGCATAACCGAAGGAATACCTATCTTAGATATGATAAAAGTTAAAAAGGAATTAGTAAAAAGTAACTCAAGATTAATTGGACCGAATTGCCCTGGAATCATTACTCCGAGTGAATGTAAAATAGGAATTATGCCTGGGAATATTCATAAGAAAGGCACAGTTGGAATTGTTTCAAGGTCTGGGACATTAACTTACGAGGCCGTTGCACAAACTTCAGCGAATGGAATGGGTCAATCAACGTGTATTGGAATTGGTGGAGATCCAATTAATGGAACAAATTTTATTGATTGTTTAGAGCTTTTTTTAAAAGATGATGACACTAAATCAATCGTTATGATCGGAGAAATTGGTGGATCTGCCGAAGAGGAAGCTGCTGAATTTTTAAAAAGTGAAAAGAAAAAGAAACCAATGGTAGGGTTTATAGCAGGTTTAACAGCTCCCCCAGGAAGAAGAATGGGTCACGCAGGTGCCATAATATCAGGTGGAAAAGGTGGAGCTGGAGATAAAATAGAGCTTATGAAATCTGCAGGAATTACCATTTCAAAGTCACCAGCTGATATAGGTAAGACACTTTTGCAAAAACTTAATGGTTAAATTTTGATAATTTATGTTAAAATAAATTATTAAATGTCATCTTCAAAAAACAATACTACTTACAAAAAAACCT